>NZ_JBEOYI010000012.1:0-219624 GCF_040297005.1 Streptomyces sp. NPDC001904
GGGACGGTCATGGTGGCCGGGGTCGCCTGGGCGCAGCACCGCGGGATCGACAAGGTCGAGGTACGGGTCGACGACGGTCCGTGGGAGGAGGCCCGACTCGCGACCGAGGACACGCGGGACACCTGGCGGCAGTGGTCCTACGCCTGGCAGGCCGGCAAGGGCGGCCACACCCTGACCGTCCGGGCCACCGACCGTACGGGCGAGACGCAGACGGAGAAGCGCACCGCCACCATCCCCGACGGCGCCTCCGGCTGGCATTCAGTTGTTGTCACTGTCGACTGAATCCGGGCACAAATGGACTCACGCGCCCCCTGGCGTCCGCGGGGGCGGCGGCTGTGAATTACTGGAGGCATCGTCCCCACCAAGCCGCTGCCCAGTGGTAGCCGGAAGGCCGCACATGACGGAAGCCCTCCACATCGGAGAGAGCCCAGCACGCAAGCCCGACCTCGCCAAGCTCATGGCGGCGGTCGGGCAGGGCGACCAGGAAGCCTTCGCCGCGCTGTACGACGCGGTCGCCGGACCCGTGTTCGGGACCGTGCACAAGGTCCTGCGCGATCACGCGCAGTCCGAGGAGGTGGCCCAGGAAGTCTTCGTCGAGGTCTGGCGCACCGCGTCGGCCTACCGTCCTGAACGCGGCTCGGTCATCACCTGGCTCCTCACCCTGGCCCACCGGCGCACCGTCGACCGCATCCGCTCCGTCGAGTCCGCGGCCGCCCGCGACCACAAGGCGGCGCTGCTGGCGCACACGCCGGAGTTCGACGAGGTCAGCGAGCAGGTGGAGGCCCGCTTCGAACGGGAGCAGCTGCGGCGCTGCCTGCAGTCGCTCAGCGAGATCCAGCGTGAGTCCGTGACGCTGGCCTACTACCGGGGCCTCACCTACAAAGAGGTCGCCGACACACTGTCCACGCCGTTGGGCACGATCAAGACGCGGCTGCGGGACGGACTCATCCGGCTTCGCGACTGCTTGGGGGTGACCGCATGACCGAGACGTCCGACCTGCACACACTCACCGGCGCCTATGCGCTGGACGCGCTGGACGACGACGAGCGCCGGGCGTTCGAAGGGCATCTGTCCCAGTGCGCCTCGTGCACGCAGGAGGTACGTGAACTGTCCGCCACCGCCGGACGGCTGGGACTGGCAGCCTCGATGGCTCCGCCACCGGACCTGAAGGCCCAGGTCATGGCGCGGATCACCGACGTACGGCAGGAACCGCCGGCCACTCCCGAGCGCGCGGAGCAGCGGCAGGCTCCGCGCAGGCCCGTCCTGCGCTGGGCGCTCGCCGCCTGTCTCGCGGGCATGGCCGCGCTCGGCGGTACGACGCTGTGGCAGCACCAGCAGGCGGACGAGGCCCGTCAGGAGGCGCGGGCCACCCAGGACCAGGCCGACCGGATCGCCGCGGTGCTCGCCGCGCCGGACGCCAAGGTGACCTCCGCGTCCGTCGAGGGCGGGGCGCACGGCTCGGTCGTCGTCTCGCGCGACAGCGACAAGGCCGTCTTCATCGCCTCCGGCATGGCCGAGCCGCCGAAGGGCAAGGTGTACCAGCTGTGGTTCGCCGACGGTGATCACATGCGCCCGGCCGGTCTGATGAATCCCTCCCGCGCCGATCAGAGCGTCCTGATGTCCGGAGCCGTCGGCGACGCCTCCGGCATGGGGGTGACCCTCGAACCGGCCGGCGGCTCGAAGCAGCCCACCACGCAGCCGGTGGCCCTGCTGAGCCTGCCGGCCTGAGTCGTCCGCGCAGGCAGGCGTGAGGGGTGTGCCGCAGTCGCGGCACACCCCTCATCCGTTCCGATGACGCCGGTCAGCTCTTGGGCATCAGGACGGTGTCGATGATGTGGACGGTGGCGTTGGAGGTCTGCACGTTGCCGCAGACGATGTTCGCGGTGTCGTTGACCTTGTACTTGTCGCCGGAGCCGGACGTGGTCAGCTTGCTGCCCTCCAGCGTCTTGAAGCTGCCGTCGGCCAGCTTGTCCTGCGGGACCTTCTCGCCCACCACGTGATAGGTGAGGATCTTGGTGAGCTGGGCCTTGTCGTTGAGGACCTTGTCCAGGTCGGCCTTGGGGATCTTCGCGAACGCCTCGTTGGTCGGCGCGAACACGGTGATGTCCTTCGCGTTGTTCAGCGTGTCCACCAGGCCGGCCTTCTTCACGGCGGTCACCAGGGTGGACAGGTCGGGGTTGTGGGAAGCGGCGGTGGCGACCGGGTCCTTGGCCATGCCGTCGAAGGAGCCGGAGCCGTCCTTCGGCACCGACGCGCACGCCGGACCGAACGGTCCGCTCATGTCGTCGGCCGAGGCCGCCGGGGCCAGCGTCGCCAGTGAGAGCGGCAGCGCCAGTGCCGCGGAACCGACCAGGATCCGGATGCTTGTGCGGTGAGCGGTCATGATCAACCCTCCAGTGCGGCGGGCGAGCGGGCCCGCCGGGCCCCCGAGCGGCCCAGGGCCGGTGAGGGCACGGGCTACCGGGGGTCGGCGCGTCCTTCGCGCCCTCACACCGGTAATTCGTCACCACCTGCCGGGTCGGATTGCCCGAAGTGAGAATTTCTTACAAATCGGGCAATCCGGTCCGGTCGTCGGCGGCGGATCAACGGTGAAGGACAGGGAGCAGACGAAGGAGCCGGCCATGAAACGTCCAGTGATCCGATCCGTGATCGGTGGCGCCGCCCTGCTGGGGGCCTGCGCGCTGACGGGCGTCACCGTCACGAGCGCGCACGCCTCCGACAGAGGCCCTGACGGATGGAGGGAGCCCGGCCCCGCAAGGTCCTGGGGCGCGTGGGACGACCACGCCGCACCGGCCGTGGTGACGGCGCGGGCCGAGGTGTCCGTACGCGACGCGCCGACCGTCACCGCGAGGGCCACCTCCACGCTGCCGCCCGGCGCCCACCTCCGCCTGTTCTGCCGGGCCACCGGCGAGCACGTGGACGGAACGTCCGTCTGGTACTTCGACAACGACGCCCACGGCTGGGTCAGCGCGGCCCATGTCCGGCCCACCGGCTGGCAGCCGCCCGCCTGCTGAACCGCACCACCGCACAGTGAACCAGGGGGGACGAGGAGGTCCTTCTCATGGCAATCCTGCACGCGCCCGGCACACATGCCCCGGTGACGCTCGACGATCACCTGCCCGTCGATCACCGTCTGGGCCGGGTCTACCGGTTCAGCGCGGGACTGGCGGGGCTCTTCCTGCTCGCCTTCGGCGTCCTCGGGCTCTTCGACCGCATCGGCTTCTTCGACACCGGAGCCAACACCACCCTGGGCCTGAACACGAACGGCGCCCTGAGCGTGCTGTCCCTCGTCGTCGGCGGGGTGCTCCTGGCCGCGGCGGTCCGCGGCGGCAACACCGCCTCGACCGTGAACATGGTCCTCGGGATCGCCTTCCTGGTGGTCGGGTTCGCGAGCCTGTTCGCCCTGGACAGCCGCTACAACTTCCTGAACTTCCGTATGCAGAACGTCCTGTTCAGCTTCGCCGTCGGGCTCCTGCTGATGACCGGAGGCATGTACGGGCGGGTCAGCGGAGGGCTGCCGCACGACAACCCGTACTGGCGGTCCCGGCACCAGCGCTGAGCGCGGGACGCCTTCGCCGGGTGCCGTCTCGCACGCCGCGGTCGTACGCGGATCACTCGTTCGGGGATCCGACCAATCCGCGGCGGCGGGCGCACCGGATTCCCCGTGATGGAGGCAGAAGGCCTTCACGGAGCTGATCGCTGAGGGATTGTCATGCAGACTCGAGTCCGTCGTATCGCCGTCGTCGTCGCCACCGCCGCCATGCTGCCGCTGGCCCTGACGGCCTGCTCCGACAGCGACTCCAAGGACAAGGCCTCGGACAGTGCCTCGTCGGCCGCGTCGAAGGGGTCGGACATGGCCAGTCCGTCCGACGACATGAACAGCGCGGACGCGCCCTTCGGCCCTGCCTGTTCCTCCGTGCCGAAGGACGGCGCCGGTTCCTTCGACGGGATGGCCAAGGACCCGGTCGCCACTGCCGCCTCGAACAACCCGGCGCTGTCCACGCTGGTCACTGCCGTGAAGAAGGCCGGCCTCGTCGACACGCTCAACAACGCCCAGAACATCACCGTGTTCGCCCCGACCAACGACGCCTTCGCCAAGATCCCGAAGGCCGACCTGGACAAGGTCCTCAACGACAAGGCCCAGCTCACCAAGATCCTGACCTACCACGTCGTGGGCCAGAAGCTGGCGCCCAAGGACCTGGAGAAGGGCTCCTTCGACACCCTGGAGAAGTCGAAGCTCACCACCGCAGGCTCGGGCGAGTCCTACAAGGTCAACGACACCGCCAACGTGGTCTGCGGCAACGTCAAGACCGCCAACGCCAACGTCTACATCATCGACACCGTCCTCATGCCCAAGAGCTGACCGGGTCCGGCCCCGTACCGCGAGTACGGGGCCGCACCGGCGGAGGACCGGACACCCCCTAGGGTGCCCACGGCCCGAGCATGTCCTTCATCGCGTCGGTCATCGCGCGTTGCAGCAGCGGGCCGTAGGTGATCCGGCCGACGCCGAGGCGACGGAAGCGTTCGAGATCGTGCTCGACGGGGTGGGCCGTGGAGTTCACCGGAACGCCGACGGCACCGATCACCGCCGCCAGCAGATCGTCGTCGTCCTGGATCCGCACCGGATAGACGCTGTCGGCGCCGGCCTCCTCCATGGCCCGCAGCCGCTCGATGGCCTCGTCGAGCACATCCGGGGCACGGTCGGCGTGGAGGAAGAGGTCGGTGCGCCCGTTGACCCAGACCGGGATGCCCGCGTCGTCGGCCGCCGCGCGCAGGCCCGCGACATAGCGCGCGTGCTCCGCCGTGCCGCGGACCCGCCCGCCGTCGGAGTGGACGGTGTCCTCGACGTTCAGACCGACGCCGCCGACGGCGGTGAGTCCGGCGATGAGGTCCGCGGGCTCCTGCCCGTATCCGGACTCCAGGTCCACGGAGACCGGGATGTCGACCGCAGCGATGATCGATCGGGCGGCGGCGAGCACCTCCTCGAAGGTCTGCCCCTCGTGGTCGTCGGCGCCGCGGGAGTCGGCGAGGGGATGGCTGCCGATGGTCAGTGCGGCGAACCCCGCCCCGGCCGCCGTCCGCGCGGACCAGACGTCCCAGACGGTCGGCAGCACCAGGGGCCGGTGATCGGCGTGCAGTTGCCGGAGGCGTCGCGCGCGCTCCACAGTGGTGCGAATGTCCATGGGCAGGACGTTACCCACGCCCCGTCGCTGCCGACGTGCCGACAGCGCGGTGTCCGGCCACGAACAGAGAGCGCACCGGCGCCGGTCCTGGTCTCTCCGGTGACCGCTCCTCAGTCGACCGCTCCCGGGGCGATCTTTCCGGTGTAGCCGCCGCTGCTGCTCCACGAGAGTTCCCCGGCGCCCGTTCTGCGCAGTTCGACGGTGTCGGGGCAGTAGTAACTCCCCTCCAGGACCATGCCGGGCAGCGGCGGCTTCCGATTCCCGGGGCGGAAGACGAGGGTGCCGTCGGCGCGGACGGTCGGTTCGGCGAGGGTCGCGGTGCATCCGGTGTCGCCCAGGATCTTGAGGTTGCCTTTCAGGTCCCGCGCGGTGGGCTCTGCCACGGCGCCGGGTGACAGGGTGACCAGCACGCGGTAGTGCGCGGCCGGTCCCGAGCTGCCGGAGATCTCGCCGTTCCACGGCGCGGCCAGGGCGTACACGTCCTCCGGACTGAGCGGGGACGTCGTGGACGGAGCCGGCGCGGACGGGGCCGCCGTCGGCGGGGCGGTGTCCGGCGGGCTCGTGTCCGGCGGGGCCGACGTCGTCGTCGGCGGTGCCGGACGCGTCGCGGACGGGGTGCCGGACCCACCCGGTGCGGAGGTGAAGAGGCCCGCGGTGCGGACCGGCCCCGTGCCGGTGAGGGCCGGGATCACCACGCGTCCGTCCAGGGCGGCGCACGGGCCGAGATAGCCGTCCTCGGCGAAGGCGCGCAGCCGGTGCGTGGTCCAGTGGGTGCCGTCCCGGGACACCCAGAGGGCGGGGTGCACCAGTTCGTTGACGAGCACGGAGCCCGTGGCCAGGAAGGTGTCCCCGGTCACGAGAAGGTCGTTCACGATGCCCGATCCCGGCTTGGCGTCGGCGGGCACGGGCAGGGCGGCGACGTCGGACCAGTGGCCGCCGCCGTCCGTGGAACGGAGGAACACCGGCCGGGTCGTGTCGTGGCCGTCGCCGTCGCCGTCGAGCGCTCCCGTACCGTCGAGTGCCCCCTCGCCGTCGGGCGCCGGCGATGTCCCGGTCCCGGGTCTCGTCTCCTGGTATCCGCTCAGCAGCAGGGTGTCTCCGTGCACGGCGGCGTCCGTGATCCCGCCGTACAGCCGCTTCGGGAGCGACGGCGACAGATCGCGCAGGGACGCGCCGCCGTCGGAGACCCGGTACAGCGCCGGACGGGACACGTGGTCGCAGGTCCCGGTGATCACCGCGTCGCCGGTGCCCGGGGCGTCGGCCCGGCCGTGCATGCGGCAGCCCTCGGGGGCGCGCGCGTCCACCGCCTTCCAGCGGCGGGTGTCATCGGCCAGACGCCACAGCGTCCGCCCGTCCCGAGAGGCGTAGAGATGCGCACCGTCGGTGAAGTAGTCGGGCCGCCCGGTCGCGGTGGGGTCGGGAGGATCGAGCAGCCGCCAGGTCCGCCCGTCGGCCGAGAAGAAGGCCGGCTCGGAGGACAGGACGCCGAGACCGCCCGACGTGTCGATGCCCTTCGCCGCCACGACGAAGCCGCCGTCCCAGGCCATCAGGTCGGTGAATTCGCTGTACCACTCGGCTCCCCGCCCGACCGTGCGCAGATCGCCCTTCTTCCACGTGACGGCGTCGGTGGAGTACCAGGCGTCCAGGTTGTAGCCGTCCCCGGACGGATCGGGCGCGTCCCCGGCGGCGACCAGCACCCCCTTGGCGGCGGCGACCGCATGGGGGTTGAACCCGCCGTCCCCTGCGCCGGCCACCGCCTTCGCCTCGGTGTACGACCACGTGGCGACCGGCGTGGCGGTGTCCCGTCCGTCCCGTGCCGTGAACCACCACAGCCCGCCGCCGAGCAGGGCGAGGACGAGGACGGCGCCGAGCGCGCCCGCCGTCGCCCTGCGCCGGGAGATGCGTACGGCCATCGCTCAACCCCGCTTTCCGCAGGCGGACTTGGTGGTGGTGCGGGTGTCCACCAGCGCACGGCCGGTACCGGTCGCCTCGGGCTGGACGTCGTACACGGGCACTCCCGCCACGCCGCCCGCGGACCGGAACGGTCCCAGGTTCTTGCTCTTCTTCTCTCCGCCCACCATGTAGGAGACGCTCAGCGTCCATGTGTAGGAGGCGGCGCAGGAGCGTACGTCGACCGTCACGTACGCCGGGTCGTCCTTGGTGACGGTCCTGCCGGTGAGCATCGAGTTCCCCGGCACGACCTGCGCGGACTCCTTCCCGTCGACGACGTCGTGGAGTTCGACCCGGTCGAGGTCGAGGCGCAGGACGGAGGGCCCGCCGCCGGCGCCGCCGCACGAGCGGGTCTTCTGCAGGACCCAGTCGTACGCCGTCGCCCTGGTACGGGTCTGGACGTGCGGTACGACCCCGGTGACCGTGATCTTGTCTTTGCCCTGGGTGCTCAGCGTGAGGTTGAGGACGCCGTGCTGCCAGGAGGCGCCGGACTTCTGCGCGGCGACGACGGTGCGGGGGTCCTTCTCGAAGTCGTCGAGTTCGACGGAGGTGACCGGCGGACCGCCCTTCTTCATCGCGACGGCGGAGGCCCGGTCGCAGCCGTCGGCCGCGGGCCAGCCGGTCAGGACGTCGAGGGTGCTGGGGGGCGGAGGATCGACCGTGTCCTTCACGAAGCTCACGGTGCCCGTCAGGAACAGCGGGACGGCCGTCGCCACCAGCCCGCCGACCACCATGGCCGGTATCCCCATGCGCTTCCACCAGGACTGAGCCGGTGCAGGCGCCGTCCGTTGCGGTCGTTGTGGCGGTCTGGTCATCCGTGCCATCACGTGCCCCCCGTTCCCCCTGTGAGGTGCTTATGGCCCGGGCAGATGCCAGGGAAACACTCCGAAACGGGGCAGGCATCAACAGACCGACGCCTCCGCACCGGCACCCGCAGGGCGCGGACTGCTCAGGAGCGTCCGGACGCCGGGATTCAGGCAGGGGTCCGAGGCACGCTGACCGCCGTGACGAGGAGACCGGACCGGGCGGCCCAACGCCCGGTGAAGCGGGTCAGCGGCAGACCGTCCACCAGGGGAGGCGACACCAGCAGCTCTGCCGAGAAGGTGCCGGCCGACGGATCGAGTTCCACCCGGGCCTCGTCGAAGTTCAGCTCCCGGCGGGTCAGCGGGTACCACGCCTTGAAGACCGACTCCTTCGCGCTGAACAGCAGCCGGTCCCACCGCACGCCGGGACGGTCCAGAAGGAGATCCCCGATCCGGTCGCGCTCCCGAGGCAACGCGATGCTGTCCAGCACCCCGTCCGGAAGAGGCGAGTTGGGCTCGGCGTCGATACCGATCGAGGCGATGTCCTCGGCGGAGCCGACAGCTGCCGCCCGGTACGCGGCGCAGTGTGTCAGACTGCCGACGACCCCTTGCGGCCACCGGGGCGCGCCTCGACGGTCGGCCAGCAACGGGGCGGGAAGGTGCCCCAGAGTGCTCAGGGCCCTGCGCGCGCAGCGGCGTGTCGTGGCGAACTCGCGCTTCCTCTTGTCGATCGCCCGATGCACCATCGCCCGCTCGGCGGGGAACAGATAGCTGTCCGGGGGTTCCTCGGAGTCGCGAAAGGCCTCGGCGGTGATCACGCCCTTCGGCACCAGTTCAGCCATCACCTCCGTCGCCGGGCCCGGCGCATCGGGTCGGGGCAGTATCTGCCGCAGGGGACGGCGCGGAGGCCTCGGCTGCCACTCGCGGGGGTAGCCGAGGGAGACCTCTTCGAACCGGACGCCGTCGTAGTGCGTCACCCGGGGAATGTGCAGATGCCCGTAGACGACCGTGACGGCGTGGAAGCGGCGATGCCAGTCGGCGGTCAGTTCCGTACCGCACCACTGGGCGAACTCCGGGTGGTGCAGCACCTCCGTGGGGTGGCGGACGAGCGGATAGTGGTTGACGAGCACGGTTCGTGAGCCGGACGGGAGCTCCGACAGCCGCCTCTCGGTGACCTTCACCCGCTCCCGGCACCAGTCGTCCCGGCTCTCGTGGGGATCGGGGTGGAGGAAGCGCTCGTCCGCGCAGACGATCCCGGCATCGTGTGCGGCCCGCAGGGACTCGTGCGTGGTCCGGGTCCCGGGAGCACGGAAGGAGTAGTCGTACCCGACGAAGAGCGGGGCGATCGTGACCGGCCCGTCCTCGCCCGTCCAGACGGGGTAGGGGTCCTCCGGAGTGTGCACTCCCAGACGTCGGCAGAGGTCCACCAGAGCGCGGTAGCGTCGTTCGCCGCGCAGCTCGACCGGGTCGCTCGGATGGGACCACAACTCGTGGTTGCCGGGCGCCCAGACGACCTTCGCGAAGCGGTCGCGCAGCAGCGTCAGCGCCCACTCGATGTCGGCGAACCGCTCGGCGACATCGCCTGCCACCAGGAGCCAGTCCTCGGGGTGGTCGGGGTGGAGCGACCGGACGACTGCCCTGTTCTCGGCGTGACCGATGTGCAGGTCGCTGACGGCGAGCAACCTTCCTGCGCGCACGGGCAACTCCTGTGATCCGGAAGGGGGAGATCGTCTCGGCGTCGGCCCGCGGGCCTGCGGCATGCTCAGTGGTGGAAGAGCCGCAGACCGGTGTGGGCCAGTGCGATGCCGTGCTCGCGGCAGGCGGTCTCGACGTCACCGGAGCGGATGGAGCCGCCCGGCTCGGCGATCGCGCGGACGCCGTGGCGCCGTGCGTGGTCGACGTTGTCACGGAAGGGAAGAGCGCCGTCGGACGCGAAGGCCACCCCGCTCAGGGTGTGCAGCCAGTCGGCGCGCTCCTGCACCGTCAGGGGAGCGGCCGGTGCGCCGAGCACCTGCTCGAGCCGGCTCTCCTCGGCCGGTGTCAGATCGCCCTCGATGTACCGGACCTGCCAGTTGATGCGGTCCTGGCGTCGGGTCTCCGGCTTGAACTCCAGGGACCGGACCGAGGGATGGCGGCGCAGCCACCACGTGTCGGTCTTCGCCCCCGCCAGCCTGGTGCAGTCCACACGGGACTGCTGGCCGGCACCGATCCCCAGGGTCATCCCGTCGCGCAGGTAGCAGACGGAGTTGGACTGGGTGTAGCGAAGGACCGCGAGTCCGAGCAGCAGGTCGTCCGCTTCGCCCTCGGTGAGTTCTCCGTGCTGGAGCGTGAACAGGTCCCGGGTGAGCGGCACCTGGTCGCGGTCCTGCGTCAGCCGCAGGCCGAACACCTCGCGTGTCTCGCGGGCCGGTGGCACGGCGGCGCCGTCCGCCTCGAGGACGAGGAAGCGGCCGTTCTTCTTCCTGCGGAGCTTGTCGACGGTACCCGGGGCGTATCCGGGTGCGATGACTCCGTCGCAGATCACCCGGCCGAGCACATCGGCGAGTTCATCGTCGACCGGGTGGGAGACGGCCGCCATGTCTCCGTACGAGGACTTGGGATCGGCATCACGCGCCCGCAGGTAGGCGCTCGCGAGTGGCCCGACCGTGGCGTCACCCAGTCCGTACAGATCCCTGACGACGTCGTCCAGCGGACCCGAGACGGCGGCGCCGGCCGGTGAGACGTGTTTGAACGAGGCGGCCGCGGGCTTTCCGAGAGCGGCGCCGGCTTCGCTGACGAGCTGCCAGGCGTTGAGCGCGTCCAGCAGGTTGATGAAGGACGGCTCGCCGTTCAGGAGCCGGACGGGCCACTGCCCCGGCGAAATCGGCGCCACCTCGGCCAGGCGCTGCTGCGGATTGATCCCATAGCGAAGCTCCACGTCATGACTCCCTCGTAAGGACATCGTTGACGGGAGCACCCAGGCGGACGGCGCTCGCATCGGCAAGTACCGGTCGCTCCCCGGTGGTTGTCCACCTTCGCCAGTTGCGACCTCGGGCAACTACATCATTGACACGGAAATTGATCAAGGGGGCAGCGACGACTGTGACGAGGGTGACTCGTTTCTGATGCGACGTCATTTACCAAGAGATCCTCAAGTCCCCTGGTCATCCTTGGGTTTACGCGCGTTGACATTTCATCGGTGGCCTGGCCATCTGGAACGCTCCCGTGAAACAGGCCCTTGACAATCGATAGAAATCACCGGTGATATCGATAGGCACCGCGGCCCCGTTGGTCGGCCGCTGACCGTGGCTTGTGAACGGCGGGGGGAACGACGTGCTAGTGCTTCAGTGGCGTGGCATTCCATCGACGATGACGCCGATGAGAGTGCACCGCTGACCGGTCTGTCCTGTAGGAGGGGCACGATCCCTTCCGGGTAGTTTCGACCCGCTATTCGACTTCTTTTGCCGTCAGCGCGGACGGTTTCTTCACGCTGCCTTGCCCACTGTTGGTATGCGGCGTTCCAGTGCTCCATGCCGTGGGGTTCTGTGCTGTTCGGGCACCGAGACAGGAGCGAAGTGAGCACGTATGTTTTCCCGGGGCAGGGATCTCAACGCAAGGGGATGGGGCGAGCCCTCTTCGATGAGTTCGGTGAACTGACGGAACGTGCGGACGAAATTCTCGGATACTCCATCAAGAAGCTGTGCACCGAGAATCCCAATCAGCTGCTCAATGAAACCCAGTACACGCAGCCGGCCGTATACGTCGTCAATGCGCTGACGTATGTGAAACGTACGAAGGAAACGGGACAGATCCCTGAGTACGTGGCCGGCCACAGCCTGGGCGAGTACAACGCCCTGCTTGCCGCCGGTGTGGTGGACTTCGAAACCGGCCTGCGGCTCGTCCGCAAGCGGGGAGCGGCCATGGGGCGGATCCAGGGCGGCGGCATGGCCGCGGTCACCGGAATCGATCGTGAACAGGTCTCCCGCGTCCTCGACCAGTACGAGCTCACTGACATCGAGGTGGCGAACGACAACGCGCCGACACAGGTGGTCGTGTCCGGCCTTGCGTCGGGGATCGCCGCGGCACGGGAGGTCTTCGCGTCGCTCCCGGGAGACGTCGGGTTCACCGAACTCAGAACCAGTGGAGCATTCCACAGCCGGCACATGGCTCCTGCGCGGGAGGAGTTCGTGCAATACCTGGCCGACGCGCCACCGCGCTTCGGGGAGCCGATGATTCCCGTGATCGCGAACGTGGACGCCAAGGAGTACGACCTTGCGCGGGTCGAGGCATGCCTGACGGAACAGATCACCCAGCCGGTGAGGTGGACAGAAACGATTCGCCACCTCCTGTCCGTCGGGCAGGAGCAGTTCGTGGAGGTGGGGACCGGCCGGGTGCTGACCTCCTTGATCGAACGCATCCGATCGACGACGGAGAGCGGCTGACCCGGCGGACGCCGGAGCCGGAACGAGCGGCTTGGACTAGAGGGGGAATCCGATGAGGTCTGCTGGGATCGAGGCGATGAACGTCTTCGGCGGCACGGCGTACCTGGACGTCATGCAGCTGGTCGATCACCGTCGACTGGACCGCGCGCGGTTCGAGAACCTGCTGATGAAGCAGAAGGCAGTGGCGCTGCCCTGCGAGGACCCGGTCACGTTCGCGGTCAACGCCGCCAAGCCCATCGTCGACGCGCTGCCCGACGAGGAGCGGGCCCGGATCGAGATGGTGATCACCTGCAGTGAGTCGGGCATCGACTTCGGCAAGTCACTGAGCACCTATGTTCACCATTACCTCGGACTGAACCGCAATTGCCGGCTGTTCGAAATCAAGAACGCGTGCTACTCCGGCACGGCCGGATTCCAGACAGCGGTCAACTTCGTCCTCTCGCAGGCCTCGCCCGGTGCGAAGGCGCTCGTCGTGGCCACCGACATCTCCCGGTTCACCGTCGTGGACGGCGGCGATGCTCTGACCGAGGACTGGTCGTTCGCGGAGCCCAGTTCCGGCGCCGGTGCCGTGGCCATGCTCGTGAGCGGGTCGCCGAAGGTCTTCGAGGTCGATGCCGGGGCCAACGGATACTACGGCCATGAAGTGATGGACACCTGTCGTCCCACCGCGGACAGTGAGGCCGGCGACGCCGACCTCTCGCTCCTGTCCTATCTGGACTGCTGCGAGCAGACGTTTCTCGAGTATCGGCGTCGAGTGGCTGACGTCGACTACCGGGAGAGCTTTCAGCACCTGGCTTTCCACACCCCCTTCGGCGGCATGGTCAAGGGTGCGCACCGCACCATGATGCGGAAGATGTCACAGGCCTCCCGGGCGGACATCGAGTCCGACTTCCAGGAGCGGGTGGAACCGGGCATCCGCTACTGCCAGCGCACCGGAAACATCATGGGGGGAACCGTGTTCCTCTCGCTGGCGAGCACCATTGACAACTGCCCCGTCGACGTTCCGCGGCGCGTCGGCATCTTTTCCTACGGATCCGGCTGTTGCTCGGAGTTCTACAGCGGAGTCATCACGCCCGAGGGCCGCCAGAAGCTGCAGGAAATGGAGATCGCCCGGCATCTCGACGGGCGGCACGCACTCACGATTCCGGAGTACGAGGAGCTGCTGACGGGTGGTGGTGCAGTGGCTTTCGGCACGCGGAACTGGAAGCTCGATCCCGCCACGCTGCCTGCCGGAATGCGGACGGACAAACTGTCCGGCCAGCTGATTCTGCAGGAGATCAACGAATTTCACCGAGAGTACGTCTGGGCCTGACAGGTCCGTGTATCGCACTGTACGAATACGAGGGGAGCAGCGGTATGCAGCGGGACGAGATTTTCGAGATGGTGAAGGGCCACATCTATGAGGTGCTGCCCGATCTGGAGGGCCGCCCCATCAGCCGGGACGACCGGCTGACGGACCTCGGCGCGAACTCCGTCGACCGTGCTGAAGTGGCCATGCTGGCCATGGAGTCCCTGTCGCTGCAGATGGCCCGGGTGGAACTCGCGGGCGTGCAGAACATAGGGGACCTGGTCGATTCCCTGCATGCCAAGTCGCATGCCTGAAGACCTCGTCATCACCGGCTGCGGTGTGGTCACCGCAGCCGGCACGGGAAAGGCGGAGTTCGCGGCCTCCCTGTTCTCCGGGAGCGGAAACTTCGCGGTCATGCAACGACCCGGCCGATGTGGTGAAGAGAGCTTCCTGGGCGCCGAGATCGCCGACCTGACGCTTCCGGAGCGCTTCTCGAGGAAGCTGTTGCGCACCGTCTCCCTCTCCGGGCAGGCCGCCCTGCTCGCCCTGGACGAGGCATGGGCGGACGCAGGGCTGGCCGGGGCCGATCCCGAACGCGTGGGACTGGTCATCGGTGGTTCGAACGTCCAGCAGCGGGAGTTGACGCTGAAGCAGGACGCATACCGCGACCGGCAGGCCTTCCTGCCACCGACGTACGCCTTCTCCTTCCTCGACAGCGACCTGACCGGACTGTGCACCGAGCAGTTCGGCATCCGCGGTCCGGCCCACACCGTCGGGGGCGCCTCGGCGAGTGGCCAGCTCGCCGTCATCCAGGCGGCCCAGGCCGTGCGCTCGGGGGCGGTCGACAGCTGTGTCGCGATCGGCGCGCTGGCCGATCTGTCCTCGTGGGAATGCCAGGCGCTGCGCTCGATCGGTGCCATGGGGTCCGACCGCTTCGCCGGTGAACCCGACGCGGCATGCAGGCCGTTCGACGAGGCGAGCGACGGGTTCATCTACGGGGAGGCGTGCGGCGCGGTCGTCGTCGAGCGCGCCTCGACCGGGGCCGTACGCGATGCGCGGCCGTACGCGGCCATCACCGGCTGGGGAGTCGCGCTCGACGCGAACCGCAATCCGGACCCGTCCGTCGACGGTGAGAGCCGGGCCGTCCGGCAGGCGCTCGCACAGGCCGGCCGGACACCGGAGGAGATCGACTACGTGAATCCCCACGGCACGGGATCCGGTGTGGGAGATCCCGTGGAACTCGAGGCCCTGCGGCTGTGCGGACTTGAGGGGGCGTACCTGAACGCCACCAAGTCGATCACCGGCCACGGACTGAGCGCGGCGGGAACCGTGGAGATCATCGCCACGCTGCTGCAGATGGAGGCCGAGACCCTGCACCCGACCCGGAATCTGCAGAACCCGATCGATCCGGCGCTGAACTGGGTGCGGGAGAAGCCCGTTCACCGGCAGGTGACGCATGCCCTGACGCTGAGCATGGGGTTCGGCGGCATGAACACCGCGGTGTGCCTGCAGAACGTGAACGGCCGAGGGAGATAGCGATGGAGACGATCCCTGTCGGCATAGAAGCGCTCAACATCTTCGGCGGCAGTGCGTGCATCGACGTGCCGGAGCTGCTGGCGCACCGTGGCCTCGACGCCCTCAAATCAGAAGAATTGATGGTGCATCAGAAGACCGTCGCGCTGCCCTTCGAGGATCCGGTGACGTTCGGAGTCAACGCGGCCAAGCCGCTGGTGGACGCGCTCCCGGAGGCTGAGCGGGACCGTATCGAGATGCTCGTCACCTGTACGGAGTCCGGGGTCGACTTCGGGAAGTCCCTCAGCAGCTACCTCCATCACCACCTGGGACTCAACCGCAACTGCCGGCTCTTCGAGGTGAAGAACGCCTGTTACGCCGGGACCGCGGGACTGCAGCTGGCCGTCGACTTCGTCCGGTCGGGCACGTCCCCCGGGGCCAAGGCGCTCGTCGTCGCCACGGACGTGTCGCGGTACGCGGTGCCCGAGGACACCGACGCGATCACCATGGACTGGGCCTTCATGGAACCCACGTCCGGAGCCGGCGCGGCCGCCGTCCTGGTCGGGGACGATCCGCGCGTCCTCCACCTCGATCCGGGCGCCTACGGCACGTACGGGTACGAGGTGATGGACACGTGCAGGCCGACACCCGCCGGAGAGGCGGGGGACGCGGATCTGGGCCTGATGTCGTACCTGGACTGCTGTGAGCAGACGTTTCTCGACTACCGGCGCCGTGTCCCGCAGGCGCACTACCGGGACTCGTTCGACTACCTGTCCTTCCACACGCCCTTCGGCGGCATGGTGAAGGGCGCCCACCGCACCATGATGCGCAAGCTCACCCAGGCCAAACGCGCCGACATCGAGGCCGACTTCCAGCAGCGGGTCGTGCCGGGCCTGCGGTACGCCCGGTACACCGGAAACATGATGGGCGGCAGCGTCTTCGCCTCGCTGGCCGCGACTCTCGCACACGGCGACTTCGAGCAGCCCCGCAGAATCGGCTGCTTCTCCTACGGCTCCGGCTGCTGCAGTGAGTTCTACAGCGGAGTGGCAACCACCCGGAGTCGTCAGGCACTTCTCGATCTCGATGTGGAAGAGACCCTGGGCGCGCGGAGCGTGCTGCCGATGGAGGCGTACGACCAGGTTCTGCGGGACAGCACCGCCGTGGCCTTCGGCACCCGCAACGTCGAACTCGACCCGGATCGCTACGCCAAGGAACTCGGGACCGAGGTCGCGCCCGCAGGCCTGGTCCTGGAGCGGATCAGCGAGTTCCACCGCGCATACAGGTGGACCGCATGAACTACCGCACGATCAAGGTCGAGATCACCGGCACGGTCTGCCGGATTCGGCTGGACCGGCCGGAGGCGAGGAACTCCATCAACGAACTCCTCGTCACGGAGCTCCTCGATGCCCTCGACCGGCACCAGGACGCCGTCACCGTGGTGCTGCTCGAAGGGCTGCCCGACTACTTCTGCTTCGGCGCCGACTTCCAGGAACTCGGCACCACGGCCGTCGCACAGGACCGTACGGACCGCGGCCCGGAACCGCTCTATCAGCTGTACCTGCGGCTCGCGACCGGACCCTTCGTCACCGTCTCGCACGTGCGCGGAGTCGCCAACGCCGGGGGCGTGGGGCTGGTGGCGGCCAGCGACGTGGTCATCGCTGACGACAGCGCGCGCTTCAGCCTCTCGGAGCTGCTCTTCGGCCTGTACCCGGCGTGTGTGCTGCCCTTCCTCATCCGTCGCTGCGGATTCCAGAAGGCCAACTACATGACCCTGATGACCATGCCCCTCGACGCGGCGGCGGCCGCCGCCGCCGGCCTCGTGGATGCGACGGGCCCGAACAGCGAGGCTCTCGTGCGCCGTCACCTCACCCGGCTGAAATGCCTGCCCAAACCGGGGATCACCCGCTACAAGCGCTACGTGAACACGCTGGACGACAGTCTTGCCGCTGCGCGTCCGGCCGCCCTCGCGGGAAACCGGGAGGTCTTCTCCGACGAGCGGAACCTGATGCTGATCCGCCGCTACACCGAGGAAGGGAAAATGCCTTGGGAAGCGTGAGCGCACCGGTCGTCGAACTCCGTGAGGCCGAGCCGGGCGTGGCCCTGCTGACCATGCGGGACCAGGTCCACAAGAACGCGTTCACCCCGGAACTGGTGGACGGGCTCCTCGACGCGTTCGAGACGGTCCGCCGCGATGACACGTGCAAGGTCGTCGTGATGACCGGCTACGACAACTACTTCTCCTCCGGCGGGACACAGGACGGCCTGCTGGCGATCTACGAGGGACGCAGCCGGTTCACCGACCTGAATCTGTACAGCCTCGCGCTCGAGTGCGAGGTGCCGGTCATCTCCGCCATGCAGGGGCACGGCATCGGCGGCGGCTTCGTCATGGGCCTGTACGCCGATCTCGTCGTCATGAGCCGCGAGAGCGTCTACACCGCCAACTTCATGCGCTACGGCTTCACTCCCGGCATGGGAGCCACCTGCATCCTCCCGCGCAAACTCGGGCTGCCGCTGGCGCAGGAGATGCTGCTGGGCGGCGCCAACCACCGCGGCGCCGAACTCGCCGCCAGAGGTGTGCCGTTCCCGGTCGTGCCACGCAAGGACGTCCTGCCCGAGGCGCTGCGGCGGGCGAGGGAACTGGCCGACAAGCCGGCCGTGTCCCTGAAGGCTCTGAAGCAGCACCTCGTGGCACCGATCCGCCGGGAGCTGCCGGACGTCATCCGGGCGGAGCTCGCCATGCACGAGGTGACCTTTCATCGCGACGAAGTCAGACAGCGGGTCACCGACCTGTTCGGAGAGTGAGAGAGATGCAGACCAAAGATCTCCTGCTGGCTCTGCGGTCCGGCAGGATCGGACTCGAGGAAGCCCGCACCCTGCTGGCGGCGGAGCAGACCGCGCGTCGCTCTCAGGAGCCGCGGAGCGCGTCGCGGCCCGTCGCACCCGCACCCTCCCGGCCGCGGCGGGGCATCGCGGTCATCGGCATGTCGGGCCGCTACCCCGGAGCCGAGGACCTCGGCCGGTACTGGGCGAACCTGGATGCCGGCCGGTCGTCGGTCACCGAGGTGCCCGCCGGACGCTGGGACGTCGACGCCCACTACGACCCGCGGGGCCGCGTGCACGGTCGTACGGACTGCAAGTGGCTGGGGGCCCTCACCGGCATCGACGCCTTCGACCCGGCGTTCTTCGGCATCCCGCCGGACGAGGCGCACGCCATGGACCCGCAGCAACGGCTCTTCCTCCAGGAGGCGTTCCACGCCTTCGAGGACGCCGGATACCGACGCGACCGGCTCGCCGGCCACGACTGCGGCGTCTATCTCGGACTGGCCAGCCACGAGTACGAGACGCTCCTGGCCCGCGACGCTCCCGGTACCGGCAACGCGACCGGGACCAACGGAGCCGTCGCCGCGGCCCGGATCGCGTACCACCTCGATCTGACCGGTCCGGCGATGGCGGTGGACGCGGCGTGCACGTCGTCCCTGGTCGCGGTGCACCTGGCCTGCCAGGCCCTGGAGTCCGGCGAGACCGACCTGGCGCTGGCCGGCGGTGTGAGCCTGTACCTGGGTGCCGACCGGTACGTGAGCATGAGCGCCGCGGGCATGCTGTCCGCGACCGGAGAGTGCCGTCCCTTCGACAGCCGCGCCGACGGGTTCGTCCCCGGCGAGGGCGTCGGAGCACTCGTACTCAAGCGCCTCGACGACGCGGAGCGCGACGGCGACGCCGTCCACGGCGTCATCGCCGCCACGGCGGTCAATCAGAACGGCAGCACCAACGGCATCACAGCCCCCGGCAAGCGCAGCCAGGTCAAGCTCATCCGACGGCTGTACGCGGCGCGGGGGATCGATCCCGCGGGCATCGGATACATCGAGGCCCACGCCACCGGGACCACGCTGGGCGACTTCATCGAACTCGACGCTCTGGCCACCGTGTTCAAGGAGCACACCGACGAGCGTCAGTTCTGTGCCGTGGGCTCCGCCAAGGGCAACATCGGCCATGGAACCGCGGCGGCGGGCGTGGCGGGGATGCACAAAGTGCTGCTCTCCCTGCAGCACCGCACCCTGGTGCCCACCCTGCACGTGGACGAACCCAATCCGCACTTCGACTTCGACGCCTCGCCGTTCTACCTGAACAGGCGGTCCCGCCCCTGGAGCGCCCCCCACGGCGGTCCCCGTCGCGCCTGCGTCAGTGCGTTCGGCTTCAGCGGGAGCAACGCCCACATCGTGCTGGAGGAGTACGTTCCCGCCGCTCCGCCGCGACCGGTCTCCGCGCACGGCGGCAGGCATCTGTTCGTGCTGTCCGCGACGACGTCCGACGCGCTCGACCGGCAGGTCCACCGGCTGCGTCGGCACGTGGCGGACACACCCGATGCGGACCTCGCGGCCACGGCGTACACCTTGCAGACCGGGCGGCAGGCCATGGACGTGCGGGCGGCCTTCGTCGCCGCGTCCCGTGAGGAACTGGTCGATGCCCTGGACGGCCATCTGCGCTCGCCCGGGACCGGCGAACGCACCCGATTGGCCGACCGGGTGCGGCAGGCCCCTGACGCGGAACGCCGCCGGTGGTTCGCGCAGTCGGCGCTGCCCGAGATCGCCGAAGAATGGCTGCGGGGTGCGGACATCACGCCGGACGAGTGGGCCCGGCTGTACGACGGCCGGCCCCGCCCGGTCCGTCTTCCCGGCTATGCCTTCGCCGAGGACCCGTACTGGTTCACCGCGTCCGGCCAGGTCCGCCCGGCACTCCCGGCCGACGGGCCCGCGACCCGCCCCGGCAGTGGAACACCGGACATGGCGCCCACCGACCCGGTCCCCTTCCGTTCCGACGACCCCTACGTACGCGACCACGCCGTCTCGGGCGTGCCGACGCTCATCGGCATGACCCACGCAGGTCTGGCGCTCGACTGGCACTTCGACCGCTTCCCGGAGCACGACGCGGCCCGGCTGGAGAAGCTGACGTTTCTGCGCGCCGTCGAGGTACCCACCGGCACCTGCGCCGACGTCCGCCTCGAACCGGACGGGGACACCACCACCTCGGACGGCGTGCGCTTCCGGGCCGTGTACCGCAGCACGGCGGGCGAGCCGTGGGCGCCGGCGGCCGAGGGCCGCCTGCACGGAACCGAGCACCAGCTGGAGAGGGCCGACCCCGCGCTCGCACGGGCCGGGCTGTCGCCGGTGGATCCGGACCGGGTGTACGGACGGAACCCGGCGATCGAGATCGGCGACACGTTCAGGATCTTCACCGAGCTCTACGCGGACGAGCGGACGGTGGTCGCGGCCGTGAACGCGCCGGTCGGCGGAGTGAGGGGCCGCACGCTGGACCCCCTGCTCATGTACGGCGCCTTCCAGGCAGCGCTGCTCTTCCTCGACGAGGACGGCGCGCCGACGGACTCCGCCGGATACCTCCCCTTCGGCATCGAAAAGGTCAGGGCCCGGCGCGCCGCGGTGACCGGACGGGTGTGGCTGACGGTGCGACTGCGCCGGAACTCGGGCGAGCTGATCGTGTTCGACACGGATCTGACCGACGACACCGGCGAGGTGGTGGCGCGGCTGACCGGCTGTTCCATGAAGCGGATCCGCACGCGCCCCGACCGGCGTCCCGCACACGACGACCTGCCCGCCGCCATCCGGAGCTACCTCACCGAAAAGCTGGCGACCCTGCTCGACGCGCCGGCGCAGGAGGTCGATCCCCGCGTCAACCTGATGGATCTCGGCGTCACGTCGGAGCAACTCGTCACCCTGACCGGGGACATCGAGCGGGACAACGGACTCGACCTGAGCCCCGCCCTGTTCTTCGAGTACCCGAGTCTCGACCAGCTCGCCGACCACTTCCACCAGGACCACGGGGACGCCTTCGCGTCCCGGCTGGGGGAGGCGCGGACAGCGGACCGGACAGCTCCTGCGCCGCCGGCTCCTGCGCCCGCGCACACCCGCCGCCACGATCGGACCCGATCCGACGAGGGAAACCGAGCCCACGAGGACATCGCTGTCATCGGCATGCACGGCATGCTGCCCGGCGCACCGGATCTCGACGCCTTCTGGCAGAACCTGGTCGACCGCAAGGACGTGATCAGCGAGATCCCCCGCGACCACTGGGACTACCGCCCGTGGTTCGACGCGGACCCGGGCGCGCGTGACAAGACGTACTGCAAGTGGGGCGGGTTCCTGGAGGACGTCGACGCCTTCGACGCGGAGTTCTTCCGGGTCTCGCCCCGCGAGGCCGAGTGGATGGACCCCCAGCTGCGGCTACTGCTGCAGAGCGTCTACGCGGCGGCCGAGGACGCGGGTGCCGCCGCACGGCTGCGGGGGAGCGACACCGGCGTGTTCGTCGGGGTCTGCTGCCACGACTACCTGGACGTGATCAACGAGCGGCGGCTGCCCGTCGAGCCGTACGCGGGCCTGGGCAACCACCACACCGTCCTCGCCAACCGTGTCTCCTTCGCCTTCGACCTCAACGGCCCGAGCGTGGCGGTCGACACCGCCTGCTCCTCCTCGCTGGTCGCCCTCCACCAGGCCTGCCAGGCCCTGCGCAGCGGGGAGTGTGCCACGGCGTTCGTCGGCGGGGTGAACCTGCTGCTGTCCTCGTACCACTACCGGTTCTTCAGCAGCGTCGGAGCCCTGTCGCCGACGGGCCGGTGCCACACCTTCGCGCAGGAGGCCGACGGCTACGTGCCGGGGGAGTGCATCGGCACCGTGCTCCTCAAACCGTTGAGCAAGGCGATCGAGGACGGCGACCGGATCCACGCCGTGATCAAGGGCTCGGCGGCCCGGCACGGCGGATACACCCCGTCCTTCACCGCGCCCAGCGTCGAGGGCGAGGAGAACACGGTCGTCAAGGCGTGGCAGGACGCCGGAATCCCGCCGGAGACGATCAGCTACGTCGAGGCGCACGGCACCGGCACCAAGCTGGGCGACCCCGTCGAAGTCACCGCGCTCAACCGGGCCTTCAGGCGCTACACGGACCGCGAGGGATTCTGCGCCGTGGGCTCGGTCAAGGCCAACATCGGGCACACCGAGGGCGCGGCGGGCCTCGCGGGCCTGCTGAAGGTGATCCTGCAGCTGCGCCACCGCAAGATCCCGCCCCTGCCCCGGCTGCGCGACCACAACCCGCTGATCAAGTGGGACGGGGGCGCGCTGCGGATCGACTCCGGGACCCGGGACTGGGTCGCCCAGGAGGGAGTTCCGTTGCGGGCGGGCATCAGCTCGTTCGGCATCTCCGGCGCCTACGCGCACGTGGTGGTCGAGGAGTACTCCCCGGACGCGGACGAACGCCCGCGTGACGCCGTTCCGGACGGCGCGGACCGGCCGGTGGCGATCGTGCTGTCGGCGCGGAACGAGGAGCAGCTCCGCGAACGCGCGCGGCTCCTGGCCGACGCGCTGCGCGCCCGCCCGCTCACCGACGCCGACCTGCCCGACATCGCGTACACGGTGCAGACGGGACGGGAACCGATGCGGGAACGCATGGGCTGTGTCACGTCCTCGACCGGCGAACTGGCCGAGATTCTCGACGGGTTCGCCGAGGGCCGCGCCGACAGCCGGGTTCATCGCGGCCGCGCTGCCGCGGGCGCCGGGCACGTCGCCGCACCGGCACCGGATCCGTCGCAGGCACCGACGCCGCTGGAGCTCTCGGCGCTGCTCGCCGCGTGGGTGCGGGGCGGGACGTGCGACTGGGCAGCGCTGTACGGCGTGGTCCGGCCGCGGCTGATCGGCCTGCCCACGTACCCGTTCGCGCGCGACCGCCACTGGCTGCCGGACGCGCCCGCACCGTCCGCCGCGCCCGCCGCCGCTCCTCCCGCGACCGGCGCCGGCGGGACGAGCCATCCGCTGCTTCCCGCCGCGGAGCCGGGCAGCGGGCACACGCGGTTCCGCCCGGAGTTCTCCGGCACCGAGTTCTTCCTCGCCGACCACCAGGTCTCCGGGCGCCGGATCCTGCCCGGCGTCGCCCATCTGGAGCTGGCCCGAGCGGCGGTGCGGGAGCACCGGCGGGCGGGCGGGCTCGCCGACCGCCCGCTGCGCATCGCCGATGTGGCCTGGACGGCACCCGCCGAGACGGGGAACGGGCCGATGCGCCTCGACCTCACACTGATCCCGGAGCCCGACGGCGGCACCGGATTCACCGTGCGCAGCGTGCCGGACCGACCTGATGAGCCCTCCGTCCTGCACAGCCGCGGCCGTGTGGTGGCCCTGACGGACGACGAGGCAGCGGATGCGGCTCTCGATGTGGCCGGGGTCCGCGCCTCCTGCGGAACAAGCCGTTTGACGGACCATCAGTGCTACGAGGTGTTCCGCCGGGCCGGGATGGAGTACGGACCGGCCTTCCGCGGGATCGCCCACATCGACATCGGAGGCGGTCAGGCCCTTGCCCGGCTGCGTGTGCCGGACGCCGTACGGGGCGACACCGACGCGTACGGACTGCACCCGAGCCTGCTCGACTCGGCGCTCCAGGCCGTCGTCGGCCTCATGCTTCCCGACGGCGACGCAGCAGCGGGGCTCGAAGGCCCCGCCCTGCCGTTCTCCGTCGACGCGGTCGACGTACTGGCCCCCTGCCGGACCGCCGGGTGGGCCTGGGTGCGGGAACGCTCCGGCACGAACGGGGTGCGGACCTTCGACGTGGACATCTGCGACGACGACGGAACGGTCCGCGTCCGCATCCGTGGCGCCGCCTGCCGCACCTTGCCCGGGTCCGCGCCCGCCCGCCCCGCATCACCGGTGGCCGAGGCGCCGGTGGAGTCCCTCCTCGCCGTGCCGGTGTGGGACGCGGTGTCGGTCGACGACACGGACCGGGCGGCGGCGCACGAGGGCCGAACCGTCCTCCTGAGCGTGGATCCCCGGGCCCGGCGGGAACTCGCCGGAGACTTCCCCGGGGCCGCCTCGCCCGAGTCGGCGCCCGGAGCCTCGGTGGCCGAGCTGCGCGACCTCCTCGACGCGCACGGCCCCATCGGGCACCTCGTATGGGCGGCGCCGCACGGGGCGCTGGCCGAGAACGGCTGGGACGGCGTTCCGCGGGACCAGCACGACGGAACGCTGCACCTCTTCCGCACCGTCAAGGCCCTGCTCGAACTGGGCTACGGGCAGCGCGACATGACCCTCACGGTGGTCACCCGGCAGAGCGAGCCGTGCGGACCCGTCGACACCATCGATCCGACCCACGCCGGTGTGCACGGGCTGGCCGGCTCGCTCGCCAACGAGCAGCCGGGGTGGCGGATCCGCAGTGTGGATCTCCCCGCGGAGGGCCCGTGGCCCGAGGATGCGCTGCGCCGCCTGCCCCAGGAGACGGGAACGGACGTCCTGGCGCTGCGTGCGGGCACCTGGCACAGGCGGCGCCTCATTCCGGTCGACGGTGCGGCGCCGGGCCCGCACACCGGCTATCGGCACGGAGGCGTGTACCTGGTCATCGGCGGGGCCGGGGGCCTCGGCGAGGCATGGTCCGAGTACCTGATCAAGAAGTACCGGGCCCGGATCGTCTGGATCGGACGGCGAGCCGAGGACGCCGACATCACCCGAAAGATCGACCGGCTGGCCCGCTTCGGTCCCGCGCCGGTCTACCTCCAGGCGGACGCCACCGACGAGGCACAGCTGCGCCGCACCTGCCGGGCCGCGCTCGACCGGTTCGGCGCGCTGCACGGAGTGGTGCACGCGGCGATCTCCCTGCTCGACCAGAGCCTTGCGCAGATGAGCGAGGAGCGATTCCTGGCCGGGTACGCGGCCAAGCTGGACGTCGGGGTGCGCATGGCCCAGGTCTTTCGCGACGTACCGCTCGACTTCGTGCTGTTCTTCTCGTCGGTGGTCTCCTTCGTCAAGGCCGGTGGGCAGGCCAACTACGCGGCCGGCTGCGCCTTCAAGGACGCCCTCGCCCACCGGCTGGCGCAGGAGTGGCCCTGCCCGGTCAAGGTCATGAACTGGGGTTACTGGGGCAGCGTCGGGGTCGTGGCGTCCACCGCGTACCGCGAGCGGATGGCGCGCGAGGGCATCGGCTCCATCGAGCCGGCCGAGGGCATGGCGTCCCTGGAATTCCTGCTCGCGTCGCCCTTCGCCCAGCTCGCCCTGATGAAGGCGGCGGCCCCGGGCCGCATCGGCGCCGTGGACATGACGCAGAGCCTGTCCTCGACCGCTGCCGCGGCCGAGCCGACGGAGCCACCCGGGAGCGACGCCGTCCTCACACGGCTGCGCGAGCTCGCAGGTGCCCGGGTCGGCCGGCAGATCCAGGCGCCGGACGACGGACAGCACCTGACGGCCTACGGCTTCCGGCCCGCGCATCTGACGGAACTCGCCGAACAGATCGGTGAGCACTACCGGATGCACCTGACACAGGCGACGTTCATCGATCACCCGACTCTGCCCGAGCTGGCGTCGTTCATCGCCGACCGGTTGACCGGGCGTGCCACGTCCACGTCGGTGGGCACTTCCAACGGAGGGGGAACGCAGTGAGGCTGACGCAAGCGGCGCAGCGGATGGAGCACCTGCTGCGGCACCTGCTGCGGGCCCAGCTGGTGGAGCTGGGAGCCCCGGACCGGGCGGAGCTCGACGAGGTGATGGCCGGAGCGGCCATCGCTCCGGCGCACCGGGAATGGACGCGCGAGACCCTCCGGGTGATCCATGCGGAGATCGGGGACGACGACACCGGGCCGGACCCCACCGCACGGCTCTGGCAGGAGTGGGAACGGGCGCTGCCGCAGTGGCAGGCCCTGCCCGCACTCCGCGGGCGGGCCGCCCTGCTCGATCGCACGGTGCGCCACATCCCCGACATCCTGACCGGCCGGGCGGCGGCCACCGACGTGCTGTTCCCCGACTCGTCGCTGCACCTGGTGGAGGCGGTGTACAAGGACGATCCCGCCGCGGACGCCGGGCGGGAGGCACTGGCCGCGGAGGCTGCCGCCCGGGTGGCACGGCTGGTGGAACAGCGCCCGGACGCGCAGGTCCGTGTCCTGGAGGTCGGAGCGGGGACCGGAGCGACGAGCGAGGCCGTACTGGGGCGGCTCGCGCCCTTCGCCGACAACCTCGTGGAGTACGTGTACACCGACGTGTCCGCGGCCTTCCTGACCCGCGCGGAGCGTACGTACGGGGCACAGCACCCCTTCCTGGTGTGCCGGACCTTCGACGTGGAGCGGCCGCCGGAGGAACAGGACCTGACGGTCGGCGGCTACGACCTGGTGATCGCCGCCAATGTGCTGCACGCGACCACATCGGTGCGCGCGGCGCTGCGGCACACCAAGGCACTCCTCAAGCCCGGGGGCCTGCTGCTGGTCAACGAACTCGTCGGCAACACGCTCTTCGCCCACCTCACCTTCGGGCTGCTCGAGGGCTGGTGGCGCCATGCGGATCCCGAACTGAGGCTGCCCGGCTCCCCGGGGCTGAGCGTCGAGACGTGGAAGAGGGTGCTGGCCGAGGAGGGGCTCAGGCCCGTGCTCTCGCCCGACGTCCCGGGCGCGGAGGCGGGGCAGCAACTGCTGGGAGCCGAGAGCGACGGCTTCGTCCGGCGCGTCCGTCGGGACACCGCGGAACGCCCTGCCGCGGACGGGGCGGCACAGGCCGTCGCGGCGGACGACCGCACACGGACCGGAACCGCTCCAAAGAGCACGAGCACGAGCACGGACACGGCGGCACGGGTGATGCCGTACCTGACGGAGCTGGTCGCCGAGGCACTGAAGTACCCGGTGCACAGGATCGACCCCGAGGAGCCACTCCAGAGCTACGGCATGGACTCCCTCGTCGTCACCCAGCTCAGTGCTGAACTCCGCGCCAGACTCGGCAAGGTGAGCAGCACGGTGTTCTTCGAGCACCAGACGATCAGGGAACTCACGGACCATTTCGTCGCGCAGCACGGCGCAGGGCTCCCCGCACTGCTCGGCCTGGAGGATACCGGCACACCCGCCCCGAGCCCGTCGCGGGAACAGCCCCGGCCGATCCCGGCGCCCGCCGCGCCCTCCAGCGCCCACCTTGTGGAGACCGCCCGCCAGGACATCGCCGTGATCGGCTTCGCCGGCCGCTATCCGGGCGCCGAGGACGTCCACGCCTTCTGGCGCAATCTGCGCGACGGCCGCACCAGCATCTCCGAGATTCCGGCGGAGCGCTGGAACTGGCGCGACCACTTCAGCCCGGAGCGCGGCGCCCCCGGCACCACGTACACCAGGTGGGGAGGCTTCCTCACCGACATCGACGCGTTCGACCCCCTCTTCTTCCGCATCTCGCCCGCAGAGGCGGAGCAGATGGACCCGCAGGAGAGGATCTTCCTCGAGACCGCGTACGCGGCCGTGGAGGACGCCGGATACACGCCCGCCGCGCTGTCCCGCAGCCGCAAAGTCGGTGTCTTCGTCGGCGTCATGAACGGCAACTATCCCACCGGAGCCCACTACTGGTCGGTGGCGAACCGGGTCTCCCACGCCCTGGACTTCCGCGGCCCGAGCCTCGCCGTGGACACCGCGTGCTCCGCTTCGCTGACCGCGATCCATCTCGCCGTCGAGAGCCTGCGCAACGGATCGTGCGAATCGGCGGTCGTCGGCGGTGTCAACCTGATCGTCGACCCCGTCCACTACCTGCGCCTCAGCTCTCTGACGATGCTCTCCTCGGACGACCGCTGCAAGGCGTTCGGGGACGAGGCGGACGGCTTCGTCGACGGGGAGGGCGTCGGAGCCCTCGTGCTGAAGCCGCTCCAGGCAGCCGTGGCGGCCGGGGACACCGTGCACGGGGTGATCAAGGCGAGTCACCTCAACGCCGGCGGCCGTACCAACGGCTACACGGTGCCCAGCCCCAGGGCCCAGGCCGATCTGGTCTCCGCGTGCCTCGAGCAGGCCGGCCGCGACGCACGGGCGGTCAGCTATGTGGAGGCCCACGGCACGGGCACGGCGCTCGGAGACCCCATCGAAGTCGCCGGTCTGACAAAGGCGTTCGACCGGCACACCACCGATCGCCAGTACTGCGCGATCGGTTCGGTGAAGAGCAATGTCGGGCACCTGGAGAGCGCGGCCGGAATCGCCGGTGTGACCAAGGTGCTGATGCAACTTCGGCACGGGCAGATCGCGCCGACGCTGCACGCACGGACCACGAACCCTGAGATCGACTTCGCCGCCACCCCCTTCGCGCTCCAGCAGGACATCGGCCCCTGGACACGTCCGGTCCTGGCCCACGGCGAGCAGCCCCGGCTGGCGGGTGTCTCCTCGTTCGGGGCCGGAGGGGCGAACGCACACGTCCTGATCGAGGAGTTCATCGCACCGGACCCCGTCGGTACCGCAGGCATCGGCACGGCAGCCGCCGGCACCAGGTGGCCGATCACGCTCTCCGCCACGGACGAGGACCGGCTGCGCGAGAAGGCCAGGGGGCTGCTCGCGGCACTGCGCGATCCGGACCGCGGCTACCGCGAGAGCGACCTCGCGAGCATCGCGTACACGCTCCAGACCGGCCGGGAGGCCATGGCGGCGCGCCTCGCCTTCACGGCCGGTTCCCTGGACGAACTCGGCCACGTGCTGCGGCAG
Organism: Streptomyces sp. NPDC001904; assembly: GCF_040297005.1. Taxonomy (NCBI): domain Bacteria; kingdom Bacillati; phylum Actinomycetota; class Actinomycetes; order Kitasatosporales; family Streptomycetaceae; genus Streptomyces; species Streptomyces sp. NPDC001904. The sequence goes on from NZ_JBEOYI010000012.1 coordinate 28,617, forward strand.
TTCGTGAACGGGGAACGGATACCGGGGCTCCATCAGGGCTTCCGTCCCGCGTACGAGGACCAGACCGATGACCGGGAAGGCGCGGCGCACGGCCCGGGCGTCGGAGAGCTCATGGCGGCAGGCGAGCACGACGCGGCGCTGAAGAAGTGGGCCGACGGAGCCGATGCCGACTGGACGGCGTGCTTCCCGCTGCCCCTGCCCCGACGCATCTCCCTGCCGACGTACCCGTTTGCCCGCGGCAGATACTGGGCCACGGGACAGGACTCGCGGCAGAGAACGCATCCGGCACCTGCGCCGGCCCCGGAACCCGCGGTCGATCCCGCGCTGCTGCTTGTCCCGGAGTGGACCGCGCGGAAGGCAGCCGGTGCCGCTGCCGCCACGGACCGTTTCGCCCACCACGACATCGTTCTGTGCGGGGCAGGGCTGCCCGAAGGCCTGCCGGAGCACCAGGGCGTGCGGGACGGACGGACACGGCTGACGGTGCTGCGCTCCACCGAGCTGCGCACCGACCGGCGTTTCGAGGACCTCACCCTGCAAGTGGCCGAGGTCCTGCGCGACGTGCTCCGCCGTGCGGCGGGCGGCCGTTCGCTGGTCCAGCTCGTCGTCGCCGGGGAAGGCCAGGACGCCGCGCTCCGCGCGCTCTCCGGGATGCTGCGGTCCGTCACGCTGGAGAACCCGAGGGTGGCCACCCAGCTGATCCAAGCAGGCGACCGGGCCCAGCTGTTGGCCCCGGTCGTCGAGGAGAACGCCGCACACGTCCGGGACCGGCACATCCGCTACGCGGACGGGGAGCGGCAGGTCGCCGCCTTTCGGCAGGTCACCGCGTCGGACTCCGCTCCCGCGCCCTGGAAGGACGGCGGCGTCTATGTGATCACCGGCGGTGCGGGAGCCATCGGGCTGCACCTCGCCAGGGAGATCGCCCGGCGGACGGCCGGTCCGCGGATCGTGCTCACCGGCCGTTCGGAAGCGGGACGGCCGGTCCTGCGGGACGCCCTGCGCGAGCTGCGGGACCTGGGAGCGCACGCCGAGTACCGGGCCGTCGACGTCACCGATCCCGCGCAGACCGATCGGCTGATGACCGAGGTCCGCAACCGGTTCGGCGCCCTGAACGGTGTGATCCATGGTGCGGGTGTGCTCGACGACGGGTTCCTCGTCGGGCGGGCCACCGACGACATGCGTCGTGTGCTGGGCCCGAAGGTGACCGGTCTCGTCAATCTGGACGAGAGCACCAGGAACGACAGGCTCGACGTCTTCCTCGCCTTCTCGTCCGCCTCCGCCGTCGTCGGCAACGTCGGCCAGGCGGACTATGCCGCCGCGAACGGCTTCATGGGGTACTACTGCGCCCGCCGCAACGAACTGGCCGACGCGGGCGAGCGGTTCGGCCGGGCGCTGTGCGTCGACTGGCCGTTGTGGCGGCACGGCGGCATGCACATGGACGAGGAGACGCAGGAGCAGCTCCGTCTGTCGACGGGCGCGGTCGCGCTGGAGACCAAGAGCGCCTGGGAGGCGCTGTATCGAGGGCTGGCCGTCGGAACCGGACGTCTGGCCGTGTTCGCGGGAGCGGGGGACAAGATCATGGACTATGTGAACGACAGCGCTGCCCCGACGGGCCCGCACGCCGAGCAGCGTCCCGCCGGCCGCGACGTGCTGCGCGAGGCGGTCGTGCGTCGGCTGAAGCAGCAGCTCGGCACGGTCGTGAAGGTGGGCGAGGCGAGCCTCGACGCGAAAGCGCCGCTGGAGACGTACGGGATCGATTCCGTGATGATCAACCGGTGGAACCGGATGCTCGAGGACGGATTCCCCGATCTGCCGCGCACGCTGTTCTTCGAGCGACGGACCATCGCGCAGGCGGCGGACTATCTGCTCGCGGAGTTCCCCGCCGAGTGCGCGGCCTGGACGGGCACGACGACCCCGCCGGTTCCCGGTGTGTCGGCTCCGGCGACCGCTGTCGTCCCGATCGACAGGACCGCTGAGCCCCTGACCCGGCGCGCCGTGCTTCCCGCCCGCACGTCGGACCGGGAACCGATCGCCATCGTCGGACTCTCCGGGCGCTACCCGGGAGCCGATTCGGTCCAGGAGTTCTGGGAGCGGCTGGCGGCGGGTGACGATTGCGTCACCGAGATCCCGTCCGAACGGTGGGACATGGCCGACTTCTACCATGCGGACCCCCAGGAAGCGGTCGCCCGGGGCAAGAGCTACAGCAAGTGGGGCGGATTCCTGGACGGGTTCGCCGACTTCGATCCGCTGTTCTTCCAGTTGTCGCCGCGTGAGGCCCGCCTGATGGACCCGCAGGAGCGGCTGTTCCTCACCGCGGTCTGGGAGGCACTGGAGGACGCCGGGTGTACGCGCGAGCAGATGGCCCAGGACTACGAGGGCAGTGTCGGCGTGTTCGCCGGCATCACCAAGACCGGCTACAACCTCTACGGCCCCGAGGCCCGCGCGGCGGGGTGGCGCGGAGAACTGCACAGCTCGTTCGCGTCGGTCGCCAACCGCGTCTCGTACCTGCTGGATGTCCATGGGCCGAGCATGCCGGTCGACACCATGTGCTCCTCCTCGCTGACGGCTCTGCACGAGGCCTGTGAGCACATCCTCAGGGACGAGTGCCGCATGGCCGTCGCCGGAGGCGTCAACCTGTACCTCCACCCGTCCAACTACGTCGGCATGTGCGCCCACCGCATGCTGGCGGCGGACGGTCGCTGCAAGAGCTTCGGCGCGGGCGCCGACGGCTTCGTGCCCGGCGAGGGCGTCGGCGTGGTCATCCTGAAGCGGCTGTCCGACGCCGTGGCCGACCACGACCACATCCATGCCGTGATTCCGGCCACCGGCATCAACCACGGAGGCCACACGCACGGTTACACGGTCCCCAATCCCGCCGCACAGACCGCGCTCATCCGCAGGACGCTCGACAAGGCCGGCATCGACGCACGGTCCGTCAGCTACATCGAAGCGCACGGCACCGGCACGGAACTCGGCGATCCGATCGAGCTGGCCGCCCTCACCGAGGCATTCCGGAAGGACACGCAGGACGACGGATTCTGCGCCATCGGATCGGTGAAGTCCGGCATCGGACACCTGGAGGCGGCCGCCGGCATGGCAGGCCTGACCAAGGTGGTTCTGCAGCTCCGGCACGGGGCACTGGCGCCGAGCCTGCACGCCCAGCACCTCAATCCCAACCTGCGCTTCGAGCAGACCCCGTTCACCCTCCAGCGCGAACTCGCCGAATGGAAACGGCCCACGGTGGTGCGCGCCGGGGACGTGGCGTTCGCACCGCGCATCGCCGGGGTCTCCTCCTTCGGTGCCGGAGGGGCGAACGCCCACGTCCTGATCGAGGAGTACGTGCCGCAGGACGCGATCCCCGCGCGCACGGCCCACCGCGCCACCGCCGATCGGCCGGCCCTGATCGTCCTCTCCGCCCGCACCCCCGAACAACTGGATTCACGAGCAAGGCAGTTGTTGCAGGCGGTGCGGGACGAGGTGGTGACGGACGACCGGCTGCTGGACGCCGCCTTCACGCTGCAGACGGGGCGCGAGGAAATGGAGGAGAGGCTTGCCGTGACCGCGGCGGACGCGGCCGAGCTGGAGCGCCGGCTGACCGCCTGTCTCGCCGAGGGGCCGGACGCCGTGGCGGGCGTCTACCGGGGGCGGACGCGCCGGCACAAAGAAGTACTCGACCTGCTGCTCGACGACGACGGCATCGGCGGAGCCATCGCGGCCCTGGCGACCAACGGCGGTTACGACAAGATGCTCTCGCTGTGGACCATGGGCATGAAGGTGGAGTGGCGGCAGCTCTACGCCGACGGTCTGCCCCACCGGATGAGCCTGCCCGTCTACCCGTTCGCCAAGGAGCGGTTCTGGATCGGCGACGAAGCCGGGCCTGCGCACACCTCGCAGCCCCAGCCCCCGGTGACCGTGGACGTTCCCGCCGCGTCATCCCCTGCCGAGCGCACGGTCGCCGGGCCGCCGCCCGAGGCGGCGTCCGACCGGCGCGGTGAACTGCCGCATCGCATCCGCCTGTCGGTACTTCCGGAGAGCCCACGCCCGGCCACAGTGCAACCGGCACCGGTGCCGGCACCGGCACCGGTGCCGGCACCGGCACCGGCACCGGCACCGGCACCGGCACCGGCACCGGCACCGGCACCGGCACCGGCACCGGCACCGGCACCGGCGCAAGCCGCCGCCCCGGTGCACCTCCCGCCGACCCGGCCCGTTCCGGATCTGCCGCCGCAGCCGCCCGTCGGCGACCGGTCGCCCGCCCCCGACGAGATCTCCGACGAACGGCTCGAGGCCGAACTCGCGGCGGGACTGTCCGAGATCCTCGCCGTCCCGCTCGACGAGATCGACGCGGACAAGAGCTTCGCCGACCTCGGGCTCGACTCGATCGTGGGCGTGGAATGGGTGCAGTGGGTGAACGCCGAGTACGGCGTCTCCGTGACGGCGTCGAAGATCTACGACCACCCGACCGTCCGGGACTTCCGGCGCTTCCTCAAGCCCCAGCTCGCCGGGGCGGCGGCACCGGAGCAGGGGCTGTCCGACCTCGTCCGGAGCGTGCAGCGCGGTGACCTCGATGTCGATGCCGCCCAGCAGCTGTTCCAGGACCTCGGCAAGGGGGTCCGACGGTGAACGTGCAGGAAGTGTTCGCCGCCTTGAAGAACGGCGACCTCACCCCTGAAGCGGCGCAGCACCGACTCCGCGCCCTGATGCCCGCGGAAGGGACCGCGGACGGACACGGTGACGTCGTGCCTGAACCGGCAGATGACACGGACGTCGTGCGGTGGCGGCTGGTCGAACCCGGCATCGCCCTGGTGGTGATGGAGGATCGTACGCACAAGAACACCTTCACGCCCGCCCTGGTCTCCGGACTGAGCCGTGCCTTCGCGGAGATCGACGCCGACGAGCGCGCCCGTGTCGTCGTCCTCACGGGATATGACAGCTACTTCGCGTCGGGGGGCACGAAGGAGGGATTGCTCGCCATCCAGGAGGGCCGGGTCAAGTTCACCGACCTCGGCGTCTACCACCTGCCGCTCGACTGCAGACTGCCCGTCGTCGCGGCGATGCAGGGACACGGCATAGGCGCGGGCTGGTCCATGGGGATGTTCTGCGACTTCACGGTGTTCAGCAGCGAGAGCTACTACACCAGCAACTACATGAAGTACGGGTTCACGCCGGGAGCAGGCGCCACCCTGGTCTTCCCCGACCGGTTCGGCGGCCCGCTGGCCCGGGAGATCCTCTTCGCGGGGCGCAAGTACCGAGGCTCCGAACTGGCGCAACGTGGAGCTCCGTTCCCGGTGGTCCCGCGGTCCGAAGTCCGGGAGACCGCCCTCGAACTGGCGCGGGAGCTCGCACAGGCGCCCCGCGATTCCCTCATCGGTCTCAAGTCCTTGCTCGCCGGGTCCGTACGTGACCGCGTGGCGGGCACGCTCGAGCGGGAACTGGGCATGCACGAGCGGACCTTCGTCAACAGGCCCGAGGTCCGCGACCGCATTCAGGCGCAGTTCGGCGACGGCGCGCCCGGAACACCCGAGAGGACGAACAGACCCCGACCGGTCGCGGCGCAGACGTCCCCCGCACGGCAGCAGGCATCGCGTCCCGAGCCGTCGGAGTCCGAGGCGGGGCCAGGCCGGGCGATCGCGATCATCGGTATGGCGGGCCAGTTCCCGATGGCACCGGACCTCGACGTCTTCTGGGACAACCTGGCCGCCGGCCGGGACTGCGTGTCGGAGGTCCCGGACTCCCGGTGGCCGATCGCGTCGTACCTCGACCCTGATCCGAGGGCCCTCGGCAAGACGTACAGCAAGTGGATGGGCACGCTGGAGACGGCGGACGCCTTCGACCCGCTGTTCTTCAACATCTCGCCGGTCGAGGCCGAGCACATGGATCCGCAGCAGCGGATCTTCCTGAGCAGCAGTTGGCACTGCGTCGAGGACGCCGGGATCGCGCCGTCGGCCCTGTCCGGTTCCCGGTGCGGCGTCTTCGTCGGCTGCGGGCCCAGCGAGTACGGGCAGTTCCTGATGAAGAAGGGCGACAATCCGCAGGGATTCACCGGCGCCGCGTCCTCCATCCTGAGCGCCCGCATCGCGTACCTGCTCAACCTCAAGGGGCCGAGCCTGGCCATCGACACGGCCTGCTCCTCGTCGCTCGTCGCCATCGCCGAAGCCTGCGACAGTCTGCTGCTCGGCAACAGCGACCTGGCCCTGGCCGGTGGCGTGTCGGTGCTCTCCGGACCGTCGATGCACGTCATGACCAGCAAGGCGGGAATGCTGGCCGAGGACGGCCGGTGCAAGACGTTCGACTCGCGCGCCGACGGCTTCGTCCCGGGGGAGGGCGTCGGCGTCGTCCTGCTGAAGCGCCTGGAGGACGCGGAACGCGACGGAGACCCGATCCGCGGTGTGATCCGTGGCTGGGGCGTCAACCAGGACGGCCGGACGAACGGCATGACCGCACCGAGTGCCGCCTCGCAGGCGCAGCTCGAACGGGACGTGTACGAGCGGTTCGGCCTCGACCCCGGGACGATCACCATGATCGAGGCCCACGGCACGGGCACCAAACTCGGTGACCCGATCGAGGTCGAGGCGCTGACCGAGTCGTTCCGCTCCTTCACGGACCGCACGGCCTTCTGCTCGCTGGGCTCGGTCAAGAGCAACATCGGCCATCTGCTCACGGCGGCGGGCATCGCCGGCGTGCTGAAGGTCCTGCTCTCGCTGCGTCATGGGATGCGGACACCGACCCTGCACGTGGACACGGTGAACGAGCACATCGCTCTGGAAGCGAGCCCGTTCTACCTCAACACCGGCCTGGAACCGTGGGACGCGCCCGACGGCACGCCCCGGCGGGCGGCGGTGAGCTCGTTCGGCTTCAGCGGCACCAACGCCCACCTCGTCATCGAGGAGTACCTACCGGCCTCGGCCCCCTCCACCGGCGAGGACACACCTGCCGTGGGCCGGGAGCCCGCCCTGCTCGTCCTGTCCGCCAAGACGGAGGAGCAACTCCGTTCCTACGCCGTCCGATTCCGGCAGGCCGTCGGGGCGGACGCCGCAGTCGACCCGGCCGAGTGGGCCCGTACGAGTCAGGTGGGCAGGGATCCGCTGAAACACCGTCTGGCGGTCCTTGCGACGTCCCGCGAGGAACTCCTCTCCGCCCTCACCGACTTCGTCGACGGAGGCAGCCCCGGAGCATGGGCCACCCGGCCCGGGGAACTGTCCGCCACCGGGGCGCTCGCGCGGGCCGCCGAGGAGTGGCTGTCCGGCGGTCGCCCCGACTGGGACCTCCTGTACGGGGCGTCCCGCCCCCGCCGCGTCCACCTCCCCGGGTATCCGTTCGCCGACGAGCGCTACTGGCTCGCGGAGTTCCGGGACTCGTTCGGGACCGCCGCCGACGAGCCGGTCACGGACCCCGTACCGACGCCCACACCGGAACCGAGCGGCACCCGTGCCGCTTCGGACGACACCACGGACCTGCTCGCCGACGAGCTGTCGCGCTTGCTGAGCATCGACCGGCAACGGCTGTCGGCCGACACGGCCTTCCACGAGATCGGCGTCGACTCGCTCGCCGTACAACGACTGCTGGAACGGCTGGAGACGGTCTTCGGGGAGCTCCCCGCCGAGGCGTTCTTCACGCACAAGACCATCGGCGCGCTGGCCGGCTTCCTCTCCGGCCGCACGCCCAAGAGCCCGGAACACACGGTGCGGGCCGTGCTCGCCAGTGACAGCGACAGTGACGGCGACGGCGATCCGCGGGCCGGCGCGGACATCGCCGTCGTCGGGGTGAGCGGCCGGTATCCCCAGGCACCCACGCTGCGGGACTTCTGGACCAACCTGGAATTCGCCCGTGACTGCGTCGTGGAGATCCCCAAAGAGAGATGGGACCATCGCGACTACGGCTCGCACTCCGGCGCCCGGCGCGGCAAGAGCGACGGGATGTACTGCACCTGGGGCGGCTTCCTCCCCGACGTGGACCGCTTCGACGCGGACTTCTTCGGCATCTCGCCGCTCGAGGCCAAGCACATGGACCCGCAGGAGCGGCTGTTCCTCGAAACCGCCGCGGCGTGCTTCGAGGACGCCGGCTACAGCCGGGAACGGCTTCGCGACCCCGCGGCCGCGGACGGCCGCGCGTCCGTGGGCGTGTTCGTCGGGGCCACGTTCAACAACTACCAGCTGCACCAGGCGGAGTCGTACCGCGACGGGCACTTCGCCCCCGTCAACTCCCAGCTGTACTCGATCGCCAACCGGGTCTCCTACCTCTACAACCTGCGCGGCCCGAGCCTGTCCGTCGACACCGCCTGCTCCTCCTCGCTGCTCGCGGTGCACCTCGCCTGCGAGAGCATTCGCCGCGGTGAGTCCGCGATGGCGCTGGCCGGCGGGGTCAATCTCTCGCTGCACCCGAGCAAGTACATCTCCCTGTGCGCCGGTCGGTTCGCCGCCAGCGACGGCCGGTGCCGGTCCTTCGGCAAGGACGGAGACGGTTACGTACCTGGCGAAGGGGTCGGCGCCGTGCTGCTGAAGCCACTGGCGGCGGCGGAGCGCGACGGTGACCACATCTACGGCGTCATCAGGGCGACGGCGGTCAACAACGACGGCAGGACCTTCGGCTACAGCGTGCCGAACCCCTCGGCTCAGGCCGAGGTGATCGCCACGGCACTGGAGAGGGCCGGAGTCGATGCCCGCACCATCAGCTACGTCGAGGCACACGGCACCGGCACCAAGCTCGGCGACCCCGTGGAGGTCGCCGGTCTGACACAGGCCTTCGGCAAGGACACCGCGGACACCCAGTTCTGCGCCCTCGGCTCCGTCAAGTCCGGCATCGGGCACCTGGAAGCGGCGGCCGGCATCGCGCAGCTCACCAAGGTGCTGCTGCAGTTGAAGCATCGGCGACTGGCCGCCTCGCTCACCCACTCCGACGAGCTCAACCCGCACATCGACTTCGCGTCCACCCCCTTCCACGTCCAGCGCGCCACGGCCGAATGGCGCCGGCCCGTCGTCGCCCTGGACGGCGGACCGGCCCGCGAGGTGCCGCGGCGGGCCGGGATCAGCTCCTTCGGCGCCGGAGGCGTCAACGTTCACGCGATCGTCGAGGAGTACACCTCTCCCGTCCCGACCGTGGCCCAGCCGGCCCGGGTGATCGTGCCCCTGTCGGCGAGGACCGAGTCCGCGCTGCGTGCCCGGGCCGTGTCGCTGCGCGCCCACCTCGCGACGGACCGGGAACAGCCCGGCGGACTCGCGGCGGTGGCCCACACGCTGCAGACGGGGAGGGACGCCCACGAGCACCGGCTCGCCGTCGTGGCGACGGACCAGGAGGACCTGGTCGGCGTCCTCGACGCGTACCTGGAGGGGAGCGGGGGCGGAACCCGCTGGTACGCCGGCCGGGCCGGCGCGGACGGAACGGAACGGGAGAGCGGGGCGCCCGACCCTTACGCGCTGGAAGAGACCGCGCGGGCCTGGGCGGACGGCGCCGCCGTCGACTGGTCCGCAGGCCACGGCGGGACCCGCCCGGTCCGGGTGCCGCTGCCGACGTACCCCTTCGCGGGCGACCGTTTCTGGCCCGTGCAGGCAGGAGCGGGAGCCGGTGGCCTGACCCGGCCTCCGGGACGGCGGACGTCCCCGACGACCCTGCCGGCATCGGACGAACCGGTGACGGGGGAGGGGCAGGGCAGTCCCCGGCAGTCCGCCCTGCTGACCACTCTGGCGGAGGCGATGGAGTTCGAACGGGACGACATCCTGACGACCTTCCTGCGGGAGCGGCTCGCCGAACTCCTGGACTATCAGCCCGGCGAACTGCCGGACCAGGAACGGGGCTTCTTCGACCTGGGCATGGAGTCCGTGATGGTCGAGAAGTTCCGGCTGTCCCTGGAGACGGAACTCGGCGTGGACGTGCCGGACACGGCGGTCTTCGAACACCCCACCGTCGCGGCGCTCACCGCGCACCTGCGGGAGCTCATCCCCTGGGACGACCTCGAAGAGGCGACGACCGCCGGGTCAGGGGCCAGCGCGAACGAGGACGCCGGACTCGCCGAGGTCGCTGCCCAGTTGAGGCAGGAACTGCTCGAACTCGGCGCGATCGCATAGCAATGGGAGGGGGCGGCATGGCCGTGCACGTAGAGCCGGACGACTACCAGACACTCCTCACGGAGTCGCTGCGCACCATCAGGAAACTCCGGCAGGAGGGTCGTCGGGGAGAGCGACACCGCGAGCCCGTGGCGATCGTCGGCATGGGCTGCCGGTTCCCCGGCGGCAGCAGCACGCCGGAGGCGTTCTGGGAGTTCCTCAGCACCGGCGCCGACGGCGTCGTCGACGTACCCGCGGAGCGGTGGGACATCGACGAGCTGTACGACCCCGAGCCGGGCAAGCCCGGCAAGGTCTACCTCAGGGAGGGCGGATTCCTCCGCGAGGACATCCGCGGTTTCGACGCGCACTTCTTCGGCATCTCGCCCGTGGAAGCGGCGGAGATGGACCCCCAGCAACGCCTGCTTCTCGAAGTGGTATGGGAGGCACTGGAACGGGCCGGAATCCCGGCAGACCGCCTCAAGGGCACCAGGACCGGCGTGTTCATGGGGGTGATCGGTTCCGAGTACGCGGGCCTGCCGCGAGCCGAGCAGTTCGGCAACCCGTACACACTGACCGGGTCGATGTCGGCCATCATGTCCGGGCGCGTCTCCTACGTCCTCGGGACCCAGGGGCCCTCCCTCTCCGTCGACACCGCCTGTTCGTCGTCGCTCGTCTCGGTGCACCTGGCCTGCGAGAGCCTGCGCAGGGGCGAATCGGACACGGCGCTCGCCGGCGGCGTCAACCTGCTTCTGTCCTCCGGCGGCTTCGCCTCGCTGTGCGACCTCGGGGCGCTGTCCAAGGACGGCCGGTGCAAGTCCTTCGACGCGAGCGGGGACGGCTACGGCCGGGGCGAGGGCTGTGGAGTCGTCGTGCTGAAGCGTCTGTCCGACGCGCAGCGGGACGGCGACCCCGTGCTCGCCGTCATCAAGGCCAGCGGAGTCAACCAGGACGGTCCCGGCAGTGGACTGACGGTGCCCAACGGCTCGGCGCAGCGTGATCTGATCCGCCGAACCCTCGCCGAGGCCGAAGCGGTCCCCGCCGACATCGGCTACGTCGAGGCGCACGGAACCGGGACGGCACTGGGCGACCCCATCGAGTTCCAGGCGCTCAAGGACGTGTTCGCGGGCGACGCGTCCCGCACGTCGCCGCTGCGCATCGGCTCGGTGAAGAGCAACATCGGTCACCTGGAGGCCGCGGCCGGTGTGGCGGGCCTCATCAAACTCGTGCTGTGCCTGCAGCACGGCCGCATCCCGCCCAACCTGCATCTGAACACCGTCAACCCGAAGATCCGGCTGGCCGACATCCCGGCGACCGTTCCCCTGACCTGTCAGGAATGGGAACAGGGACCGGGTGCGCGCGTCGGCGCGATCAGCTCGTACGGCTTCAGCGGCACCAACGCGCATGCCGTCGTCGCCGAGGCGCCGCGGCCGGAGCCCTCCGGGACCGGACCGGACGATCGGCCCCTGCACGTGCTGGCGCTCTCCGCGCGGAGCAAGGGGGCGCTGCGGGATCTCGCCGAGAGCTACCTGACGTTCCTCGACGGGGACGGCCTCCCCTCGCTCGGCGACCTGTGCCACACGGCGAACACCGGACGCACCCACTTCGCGCACCGTCTCGCCGTGGCCGCGGGCGACCATGAGGAGCTGCGGAGGACGCTGGGGGAGCGGATACCGCTGCCGGCGGACGCTCCACGCTCCGGCGCGGCACCTCGGGTGGTGTTCGCCTTCTCGGGCCGCTGGGACGACCGCCTGGTCAGGGAGCTGTACGCGACGCAGCCCGCGTTCCGCGCCGCTCTGCAGGCATGCGACGAGGCCGTCCGCGGCCGAGGCGGCAAGGGGATCACGGACGGTCTCGCGGGCCCCGCTCCGACGGAACCCGGCGCGGACCCGCGCGACCGTGCCGTCGCCGCCTTCTGCATGGCGTACGCGATGGACCGCATGTGGGCGTCGTGGGGCGTCCGGCCCCAGGCCGTCGTGGGCCGGGGCGGAGCCGAGTACGCCGCCGCCTGCGCGGCCGGGGTCATGGACCTGGACACGGCGACGGCCCACTTGCTCCCGGGGAAGGCATCGGCACCCGTCGACCGGGGCGGGCTGCACCGGGCCACGGCCCGTGTGTTCTCCGGAGCGACGGGCGGCGCCGTCGACCGCCGGGAACTGCTCGACCCCGCCCACTGGGCGGGCCTCGCCCTGCCTCGGGCCGAGGCATCCGAACCCTTCGAGCATGTCGTGCGACGACTCGCGGCGGACTACGACCACTGCGTCACCACGGATCTTCCTGCCGACGACCCTCGGCCCGGCGCGGCGACGGCTGCGGGCGCGCACGAGCGGGCCACCACCGGTGAGACGGCCGCATGGCCGCACATCGCCCGGACGCTCGGCACGCTGTACGAAGCCGGGGTGTCCGTCGACTGGGCCGGTTTCGACAGCGGCCGGAGCCGCCGGAAGGTGCTGCTGCCGACATACCCCTTCCAGCGCAAGCAGTTCTGGACCCGAGAGGCACCGCCCGCGACGGCCCTGCCGCAGCCGGCCCCGCCCCGGGACGCGCTGGAAGGGCAGCTCATCCACACCCCCCTCGGCGCCGATCAGGTCGGCTTCGACCTGCCGATGTCCGCCGTGCCCGACGTCCGCGCCACGCACGGCGTCCTGCACGTCGGGTACTACCTCGAACTGGTGGCCCGAGCGCTGCGGCTGACCGGTGACGCCGTCCCCCTCCCCGTCCGATCGCTCCGCTTCACCAGCGCGCTGGTGCTGCGCGAGGACCGGGAGAACCGTCTGGTCGTGACCTTCTCGGAGCAACCGGACGGCACCCCCGGCTTCGCCGTCCACGGCCAGGGCGACCACCGCAAGGACTGGACCCTGCACGCGGAAGGTTCGCTGCGTTCCGCCGGGCAGGGTCCCGCAGGCCCGGAGCGGATCCGCACGCGGGACGAAGGACCGCTCACCCAGGGCTTCCACGCACCGACCCCGGGCGACGAGTTCTACCGGCTCGCCGCCGCGGAACGCCGCCTGGACCTCGGCGAGGACGTGCGCTGGCTGGCCGAGGTGTGGACCCGTGACGGTGCGGCACTGGCCCGTCTCAGCGCTCCCGTGGGCCTGGACACCGCCGGCAGCCATCTTTTGGGCTTCCATCCCGGAATCGTCGACGCATGTGCCCAGCTCTTCCACGCGGCCCTGCCCCCGGGCACCCCCTCCGACATGAAGTTCATGATGATCGAGTGCGGCCCTGTCCGGCTCGGACAGGTGGCACCCACCGGCGACCTCTGGTGCCGGTCCACCGTCACGGAGTACGACGAGGCCACCACCGAACTGCGTGGCTCCTTCGACCTCTTCGACGGCCAGGGCCAGGTCCTGGCGAGCGTGAGCGGTGTCAGGATGAAGGGCCTCGGCGCCGAGCACGACCAGCTCTTCCAGGAACTGGCCGACCACAGGGCGGCAGGCGACCTGGGCGGCGAACCCACCGCGCTCCTCATCGCAATGGCGCGAGCGGCCGAGGAGCGCCGCCCCGCCCTGCTGGAGGACCACCTGCGCGGGCGCTTCGCCGAGCTCCTGCACATGGAGCGTGAGGAAGTGGATCCGCAGGAGCCCCTGTCCGACCTCGGCATGGACTCCTTGGTCGGCGTCAAGGCGAAGACGCTCATCGAGCACGATCTGCAGATACGGCTGCCCGTCGAGACCCTGATCGCAGGCCCCTCCGTGCGCGAACTCGCCGCCACCCTGCTCCCCGGCGTGAACCTCGAACGGGTTCCGGCACCGACGGGAGAGCAGCGGCCGGCCTCGGCCGGCCGGTCCGGACCCGACCCGAGATCCGGTAAGGAAGCGGAAACGGCGCGCTGGATCGCACACCGCACGCGCAATCCCCGAGCGCGGGTCAAGCTGTTCTGCCTGCCGTACGGCAGCGGGGGCGGGGCCTCGGTGTACCGGGGCTGGCAGGGACTGCTGCCCGAAGAGATCGAGGTCTGCCCCGTCCAGCTTCCGGGCAAGGAGAGCCGGATCAAGGAGAGGGCCTTCGAGGACGCCGAGAGCGCCGTCGACGCTCTCTACGAGGGGCTGCTTCCGGAACTCGACCGGCCCTACGCCTTCTACGGGCACAGCATGGGCGCGCTCCTCGCGTACCGCCTCGCCCGCCGGCTGTGGCGCCATCACGACACCAAGCCCGAACACCTCTTCGTCGGCGCGTACTCGGCGCCCAGCGTGCAGCCGAACCCTCTGGTGGACTTCACCCGCGAGAAGTTCGCCGCGATCGGGTACGACGAGATCCCCTCCCCGGACGACCTGGGCGCGGCCGGACCCGCGGTGCGTGAGGCCATCCTCGACGTGCTCACCTCCGAGGCCGACGTCAGCAAGGAGCTGGCGCGGGCCCTGCTGCCCACCAGGCTGGCGGAACTCAAGCTGGTCAGGGACTACCGGGAGCCCGACGAGCCGGTGTTCGACGTGCCCGTCACCGCGGTGCACGGGCTGCGCGACGACAAGGTCACCGAGTCCGACATGGCCGCGTGGCAGAAGGCGACCAGCGGTTCCTTCGCCCTGCACCTGGTCTCCGGCGACCACCTCTTCCTGCGCGAGGACCAGGACCAGCGACTCCTGCTCCTGCACATCGCGCGCGCCCTGACCACCTGAGCGCCAGTCAGTCCGATTCCCGAGTACGGCATCACAAGGAGAAGCAATGAAGCGGCGGCATCTGTTCGAGTTCGAGGACCTCAAGTGGTTTCCCGACGTCTTCCGGCGCGGGACGACGGACTTCCTCTCGTTCGTGTTCTCCAAGACCAACAGATACGCGCCCGTCGTCCCGCTGATCGCGGAGGCGATCGACGGCGACGACCCGGTGCGGATCGTGGACCTGTGCTCCGGAGGCAGCGGCGGCATAGCCAACCTGCAACGGGACCTGTCCGAGCTGCTCAAGCGGAAGGTGACGGTCACCCTCAGCGACAAGTACCCGAACCTGGAGGCGTTCGAGAAGATCCAGCAGAGCAGTGAGGGAATCGAGTACGAGGTCGAGTCGGTGGACGCCACCGACGTGCCGGAACGACTCGACGGATTCCGCACCATCTTCACGGCGTTCCACCACTTCAAGCCGGACATGGCACAGGCCATCCTGCGGGACGCCGTCGAGAAGAAGGTGCCGATCGGAGTGTTCGAGCTCGGCAACAAGGGGCCCAAGGCCATCGCCAAGCTCGTCGTCACCGTTCCGCTGGGCCTTCTCCTGGTGACGCCGTTCCTCAAGCCGGTGCGGGCGTCACGGTACCTCTTCACCTATCTGCTTCCGGTGATTCCGCTCGCCACCATCTGGGACGGAGTCGTGTCCATCCTCCGCGTCTACACACCGGACCAGCTGCGCGAACTCACGGCCGCCGTGGACGCGGCGGACTACGAATGGAAGATCGGCACCGCGGTGCACGCCGAAGGCGTCGGCAAGGGTGAGGTCATCTACCTCATCGGCCGGCCGGTCAAGTAGCCCCGTCGTCAGGGAAGCGGAAGCGCGCTCAGGGAAACGGAGAAATGGACCTTTTCGAGGAGATGCGCCGGTACGGGGACCGGACGGCGGTGGTCGACGACCGGGGACGCCGGTTCTCGTACCGCGAACTGGACCGTATGGCGGCGGAGTGGGGCAGCCACCTGCCCCAAGGGGAACGCGCGCTGATTCTGCTGCGGACGCGCAACTGCGTCGAGTCGCTCGTCGGGCTTCTGGGCGGCGTGTCGAGCGGCCATGTGGTGCTGCCGGTCGATCACGGGCTCGACGCCGGCCTGGTGGCCCGGCTCATGGATGCCTACCGGCCCGAGTACGTGTGGGGAGCGGGCCAGGAGACGGACCCCGCAGTGTTCACCATGGGGGACTACGCCCTGACCCCGACGCGCTACGGGCCGGGACAGGCCCTGCACGCCGACCTGGGCGTCGTGCTGCTCACTTCGGGATCGACCGGCTCGCCCAAGGGCGTACGGCTCACCCGGGCGAACATCGCGGCCAACGCGCGCTCCATCGCCGAGTACCTCGCGCTCGACGACACCGAGCGGCCCGTCACCAGCCTCCCCATGAGCTATTCCTACGGCCTGTCGGTGATCACCAGTCATCTGCACGTCGGCGCGACGCTGCTGCTCACCGAAACGTCCGTGGTGCGCGGCGAGTTCTGGGAGCTGTTCCGCCGGTACGAGGCGACCTCCTTCTCCGGCGTGCCCTACACGTACGAGATGCTGGACACGCTGCGCTTCCCCTCGATCGACCTGCCGAGCCTGCGGTACTTCACGCAGGCCGGCGGCCGGATGCCGACGGAAAGCGTCGAACGCTACACCGCCGAGGCGGAACGCAGAGGGGCCCGCTTCTATGTGATGTACGGGCAGACGGAGGCGACCGCCCGCATCGCCTACCTCCCCCCGGACCTCGTGTCGCGGAAGCCCGGCAGCATCGGGCGGGCCGTCCCCGGAGGGACGCTGTACCTGAAGGACGAGCACGGAGAGCGGATCGCCGCCCCGAGACAGACGGGCCGGCTCCACTACGAAGGCCCCAATGTGATGCAGGGCTATGCGGCGGGGCGGGCCGACCTGGCCTCCGGCGATCAGCTCGGCGGCGTGCTCGACACCGGAGACCTCGCCTACGCGGACGCGGACGGCTGCTACTACGTCGCCGGGCGGCGCGGCCGCTTCGTGAAGCTGTCGGGCATCCGCTACGACCTCGACGAGCTCGAGCGGGGACTCGCCCGAACCGGGATCACGTGCGCGTGCGGAGGCAGCGACGAGCAGCTCAAGGTCGCCATCGAGGACGGAGCGCAGGCCCGCCACGTCAAGCAGACCCTGCGCCGCACCTTCCGCGTGGACCCCACGCAGGTCCGCGTCGTCGCGGTACCGCACATCAGCCGCACCGCCACCGGAAAGATCGCCTACGCCCAGACCTTCGAGAACGGGGAGTGAAGACGGTGAGTACGCCTCGCGCAGTCATCGAGCAGTTCGACGCCGGAGCAGAGCACTTCGACAGCTGGTCGGTCACCAAGAACGAACGCATGCTGGGAGGGCTCGCCGACTTCTGCGAACTGGGCCCGGACGACGACCTGCTGGACGTGGCCTGCGGAACGGGAGCCATGGCGCTGTACGGAGCGCGGCTCGTTCGCTCCGTTGCAGGCGTCGACATCTCCGAGGGGATGATCACGATCGCCCGCCGGAACGCGGCCGACCTGGGGCTGACCAACACCCGGTTCGCGTGCCGCAACGTGGAACAGCTCGGCGAGGACAGCGGCCGGTTCTCGGTCGTGGTCTCCCGGTCGGCCTTCCACCACATGGCCCGGTACCAGGACGTGTTCGCCGGAATGGTGCGCTGCTGTCTGCCCGACGGGCTGGTGTGCGTCCAGGACGTCATGGCGTACGGCGACGAGAGGAAGGACCGCTACTTCGACGAGATGGAACGTCTCATCGACCGGAGTCACCACGTCACCTATGGCAAGCGCGAGTTCTTCGACCTGTTCAAGAGCAATGGGCTGAAGGTGACCGGCCTGTTCGTATCGGAATCGCTCCTGGACTTCCACGACTACGTGGACCACGTCGCGCAGACCGACGAGAGCCGCGGGGCGATCGAGCGCCTGCTCGCGAGCGGTCTCTCGGACCCGGAGACGTCCACCGAGTTCGTCGAACGCGACGGCCGGTTGATGTGGCGCCGCAAGGTCTGCACCATTCGGGGGCGCAAGGTCGACCAGCCGTGATCACCGTCCCGAAGCCGAACGCGAGAACCTTTTCTTCCACGTAAGGATGTCAGAGCGATGGACGTAGTGCGGAAGCAGATCAAGCAGTTCATGGAGGAATCCCTCCTGGTGACGTTCGACGAGGAGATCACCGAGGACACCGATCTCTTCAAGGCGGGAGTCGTCGAGTCGAGGGACTACCTGAACATTCTCCGCTTTCTCCAGGAGGACCTGAAGGTGGAGATGACGGACGAGGACCTGTTCATGAACGTGCTCGTATCCCTGTCGGGGATCACCGAGTTCGTCCATCAGAAGCGGGACGGCAACGGGCCGGTCTGAAAGAACGGGGGCAGAGGTTATGGCACGCATGAGTGACGGCGCCGGGGACATCGCCATCGTCGGTGTGAGTCTGCGCTTTCCCGGCGCGGAGTCGATGGACGAATTCTGGCGACTGCTGGAGGAGGGGCGCTGCGTGATCGGCGATCTTCCGGCCGAACGCCGTGAGGGTCGGTCCGACCGGCCTGCCGCGCGCGGAGGCTTCCTCGCCGACGCGGACGCCTTCGACGCCGCGTTCTTCAACATCACGCCGCGTGAGGCGATGTTCATGGACCCGCAGCAGAGGTTCGCCATGGAACTGGCATGGCAGGCCATCGAGAATGCCGGGTACCGGGCCGACACGCTCAAGGGGTCGCGGACCGGCGTCTTCATGGGCGTGGCCAACTCCGACTACACCGAACTCGCGGAGACCCGGCCGGGAGCCGTCGACGCGTACCTGCCGACCGGAACCTCCGCCGCGATCATCGCCAACCGGATCTCCTACTGGTTCGACCTGCTCGGCCCCAGCATGACCATCGACACGGCGTGCGCCAGTTCGCTGGTGGCCGTCCAGCAGGCCGTCCGCGCGCTCGAGCACGGCGACTGCGAGTACGCGCTGGCGGGCGGGGTGAACCTGTGCTGGTCCGGCCGCCGGTTCGAGACGCTGAGCCGCAACGGAATGCTCTCGGACGACGGTCTGTGCCGGGCCTTCGACAGCCGGGCGGACGGCTACGTACGCGCCGAGGGCGGATCGGTCGTCCTGCTGAAGCCCTTGTCCGCCGCGGTCGCCGACGGGGACGCGGTGCATGCGGTCGTCCGGGGCATCGGATCGAATCACGGCGGGCGAACCAACTCGCTGACCATCACCAATCCCCAGGCGCACGCCGACCTGATCAGCGGTGTCTACGCACAGGCCGGAGTCGGGCCCGCAACGGTCGGCTACATCGAGGCCCACGGACCCGGCACCCCGTTGGGGGATCCCATCGAGGTGCACGGACTCAAGGCGGCCTTCAGCCGTCTTGCCGAGCGCGACACCGAGGAACTGCGGCCCGGGTCCTGCGGGCTGGGCTCGGTGAAGTCGAACATCGGACACCTGGAGTCCGCCGCCGGCATGGCCGGAATGCTGAAGGTCGTCGCGGCGATGCGGCACCGGAAGCTTCCGGCCACACTCCACTTCGACCGGCCCAACCCGCTCCTCAAGCTGGACGACAGCCCCTTCCGCGTCGTCGACCGGACCCAGGCGTGGGAGCCGGTCGCGGGCCCCGACGGCGCGGCTCTCCCGCTGCGCGCGGGCGTCAGTTCGTTCGGGTTCGGCGGCAGCAATGCCCACGTGCTGCTCGAGGAGTACCGGCCCGTAGAGCCTCCGGCCGAGGCCCCCGACGCGGCCCCGGACGCACAGGCCCGCCAGCTGATCCCCCTGTCGGCGCGGACCGGTGAACAACTGCAGCTCATGGCACGGAACCTGCTGGGCCACATCGAGGCCGCGGCCACCGAACCCGGCCCTCTCGCGGCGCCCGGGCTGCGGGACATCGCGTACACCCTCCAGACGGGACGTACGGAGATGACGCATCGCGCGGCCTTCGTGGTGTCCGACCTCGACGAACTGGCTTCCGAACTGCGGGCGTTCGTCGGCGACGAGGACCGGACGCCCCGGTGCCGACAGGGCGTCGTCGAGGACCACGACCGGTTGTCGGTCCTCGCGGGAGACGAGGACGCCACGGCGATGGTGCGCAGCTGGGGCGCGAAGGGGAAGCTGGCCGAAGTCGCCGAACTGTGGACGCTCGGCGGCCCCATCGAGTGGGAGGCGCTGCACACGGGCGGCCCGGCACGCCGCACGCACCTGCCGACCCATCCCTTCCAGCGGCGCCGCTACTGGCTGCCGACACCGGTGGACGGCGCGGACACCGAGGACCCACCCGGCACTTCGGCCACTGCGTCCTCGGCCGCCCCCTCGCCGGTACCGCCTGCCGTGGTCCGCCCTGTGGTGGAGACGCCGCCGTCCGTGACGCCCCCGTCGGGATCGCCGACGTCCGGCGGTACTTCGCTGGCCGCCCTCGCGTCGTACAGTCCGCCGACGAGCGGCCCCCGGTCCGCGGTACCCAAACCGCAGGGCATAGGACTGCGCCCGCTGTCCGAACCGTCCGTGCCCACACCTGCGGCTGCCTCCCAGGCACTTCCCGCGACGGAATTGCCCGCGACGCAGTCGTCGGCAGCACGGAGGGAGGACCGGGCAGAGCTGGAACAGCAGCTCACGACCAGCCTCGCCGAGGTGCTCTTCCTGGAGCCGCAGGAGGTGGATGCCGACCGCAAGTTCGTCGACATCGGCCTCGACTCGATCATCGCCGTGGAATGGATCCGTGTCGTCAACGCCCGCTTCGGCACATCCCTGCAAACGGCTGACGTGTACGAGTACTCGACGATCCGCGAGCTCGCCGCCGAACTGGCGGCCGCGCCCGCGCGGACGGCGCCCGACGGCCCCCAGGTGACCGGGCCGGCGCCGCAGGACGCCCCGATCGATCCGTCCTCCTTGACGGACGAACTGGCGAACACGCTGGCCGAGGTCCTCTACCTGCCCGTCGAGGAACTGGCCGTGGAGGACAAGTTCGTCGACATCGGGCTTGACTCGATCATCGCCGTGGAATGGATGCGGGCGGTCAACGAGAGGTACGGCACGGAACTGCCGGTGGCCGCGATCTACGAGCACCCCACCCTGCGGGAGTTCGCCGACCACCTGGGAGCCCAGCTGACCGGAGAGGCGGACAGCGAGCAGATCGAGGAGGTCCTCCGCCGGGTGATGGCCGGGGGACTGGATGTCGAGCAGGCCGAGAGACTGCTGGAGTCGCAGGTCCATGGCGCGTGACACGGGAGGGCTGCCGATCGTTTTCATGTTCTCGGGTCAGGGCTCCCAGTACCACCACATGGCGAGCGACCTGTTCGAGACCAATCCCGTCTTCCGCTCGGCCCTGCTGCGGTACGACGCCGCAGTCAGTGAGGAGTCGGGCGAGTCCGTGCTCGACCGGGTCTTCGACCCGGCCAGGCGGAAGACCGACGCGTTCACCGATACCCGGTTCACCCACCCCGCGATCGTCATGTTCCAGCTGGCGCTCGCGGAGGCGGTGCGGGCCGCCGGGATCGATGCCCAGTACGTTCTCGGAGCGAGCCTGGGGGAGTACGCGGCCGCCGCATGGGCGGGGGCCGTGGAGCCGACGCAGTGTCTGCGTCTGCTGGCTCGCCAGGCCGCACTGCTGCGCGGCGCGGTGTCCGGCGGGATGCTCGCCGTCCTCGCCGACACGACGGTCTTCGACGACGTGCCGACGCTGCACGGCACCGACGTGGCGGCACGCAACTACCCGGGGCATCTGGTCGTGTCCGGTACGACGGACGTACTCGAGCGCGCGGCCACGCAACTGCGCGCGGCGGACGTGCTGCATCAACGCGTACCGGTCGAGCACGGGTTCCACTCGTACCTCATGGACGAGGTGCGGGAGCGGTTCCGTGACTGTTTCGAGGGAGTGGAGCTGACGGCCCCCGGCATTCCGTGGGTGTCGTGCGTGGACGGTCGGGTGGTCGAACGCCCGACCGTCGGGCACTTCTGGCGGGTGGGCCGAGGACCGATCGAGTTCCAGGACACGATGAGGATCATGCAGGGCCGCGGCGATTTCCTGTACCTGGATCTCGGTCCGTCCGGCACCCTTCAGGGCTTCGTACGCAACAACCTGCCGCACGGATCCCGGTCGCGTGCGGTCGGCCTGCTCAGCCCCTTCGGCGGTGGCGGAGATGCCGTGGCGAAGGCACGTGCCGCGGCTGATGCGGCCGCATGAACCGGGAGGGCGGATGATCGAGCAGGTGCTGCCGGCCTGGGTCCGGTCGGCGGAGGCGTTCGACGACCGTGGTGAGGCTCCGCTGTTTCCCGGGGAGAGCGAGGTCGTCTCGGCGGTGACGCAACGGCGGCGCGCCGAGTTCGCGACGGTGCGGCGCTGCGCGCGAGCGGCGCTGGCCGAACTGGGCCGGGAGCCGGTCGCCCTGCTGCCGGACGAGCACGGTGCCCCCCGGTGGCCGTCGGCGACGGTGGGGAGCATGACGCACTGTCCGGGTTACCGGGCGGCCGCCGTCGCGGACGCGGATCGTGTGCGTGCCATCGGCATCGACGCGGAGCCCGACGAGCCGTTGGCGGCCGGGATCGACCAGCTCGCCGGCACCGCGGAGCGACGGCATCTCGACGATCTGGCGGCCGGTGACCGTCGAGTGCACTGGGATCGGTTGCTGCTCTGCTGCAAGGAGGCGGTCTTCAAAGCGTGGTTTCCCCTTTGCCGTCGCTGGCTGGGCTTCCACGACGCGGTGATCACGATCGATCCGGAACACAACACGTTCGACGCGCGGTTGTACCCGCGCCCTCCGAAGCATCCGGTGCGGACCCTCGCCGAACCGGCCGGGTTCGAGGGACGGTGGCTGGCGCGCGACGGCCTGCTGCTGGCGGCGATAGCGGACCCGTTCGCTGCCCCTTCAGGCGCTGGTGGTGTTCCGGCGGTCGGGGGTGAGGAGGTAGGCGATCGCCATGTCGCCGAGTTCGTCCGCGTAGCGGCGTCGGGCCGTCTCGCCGGTCGCCGGGTCGGGGCGTACGGAGTTGTGGAAGCAGGCGCCGAGGAGGGCGCGGGCCGCGGTGTCCAGCGCCCCCTGCGGGTCGGAGCGACGGATCTCGTCCGCATAGGGAGCCGCCGCTTCGAGCAGGAGCCGGTGGAGCTCGGTGATGGTGCGGGCCCCGCGTTCCAGGGGTTTGGCGCCCCGTGTGCGCAGCAGTTCGGGGAAGAGATGGGCGCTGTCGGCGAAGGACTGCAGCAGGGCGTGCGTGTAGGCGCTCATGACGCCGGAGAGTGACGGCTCGGCCTTGCGGAGCTGTTCGGCCACGTACTCCTCACGCCGGTCCAGCATCCGCTCCGACAGGGCGTTTATCAGCTGCTCCTTGTCCTCGAAGCGACGGTAGATCGTGCCGACCGAGACCCCGGCGCGGTCCGCGACACCGGCGATCGTCATCTCTTCGAGGCCTGCCGACGCGGCGATCTCCTCGGCCGCCTGCAGCACGCGAGCCAGCGTCGCGGCGCTGCGCGCCTGCTGAGGCTCCTTGTACGGCGCCGGGCGGTCTGGTGCGTCGGTCATGCCCCGCATCGTATCGGCGGTGATCTCGGCCCGAACGTTTGACAAGCGGTGCACCCCTCTGCGTACCCTCATGACGCGAATGTGAATTCACATTCGCATAATGACGGAGGTTCGACCATGACCGACCAGCAGACGTCCCCTGCTGTGACCGTGACGCTCGAGTCGGGGCTCGCGGGCTCCGGGAGCATCGACGACTTCGAGCTGTTCTACGCGCGCCGTGCCCTGGACCGCTTCCGGACGCGTCTGGGCCGCCAGGGGCTGCTCGATCTGCTGGCCGCGGACATCGAGGAGGGCAACGCCTATCTGCGGGAGTGCGCGCGCACCTCCGACGGTGAGTTCCACGGGGGTACGACGGTGCTCCAGGCGCGGGGCCTGACCTCGGCCGAGTTCCTGGCGTGGATGGACGGCGCCTTCGCGGGCGACGACTCCCGCCCGTTGCTCGCGGCGCATCCCGAGCACTATGTGATGGGCACCGACGACATCGGGGCGCGCGTGGTGGAGAACATCGGCCCCCATGTCTGCTCCTTCTACATGGGTGGCTGGGGCACGGACGCGATGGCCTGGGCCGAGGACGCGGCCGAGCTTCTCCCGGAGTCGGAGTTTCCGCGCAAGATGTCCTCCAACCTCTTCCTGGAGGACGGCACTGTCGTGGGGCGGGCGCTGATCCAGTTCGGTGACACCGCCGAAGGGTTCACCGCGAACCTGACGGTCTACTTCCCCACGTCCTGCCCGAAGGACGTCCTGGACCACCATCTGCGGCACTACGCCGTCGAGTTCAGGAACTGGATCGTCGCCGCGGCGGAAGCCCGGTCCTGAGCGATACGGCTACGGCTGACACGCGTCGCCGGCCGGATGCCGGGCGGCTCCGCCTCGATGGAGCGCAGCCGCCCGCGGCTCGCCGGCCCCCTGGCCCACGCGGCCTGCGGCATACGAAGCTGCTCCGCCCCTGCGCCCGACGGCGCCCGGCAACGAAAGACCTCACCATGTCGCACCACGCCAACCCGCCCGGTACGGGCCGCAAGCTGACCCTGGTCGTCCTCGGCCTCGCGGCCCTCATCGCCGCGATGCTGTGTGCCTTCGCGCTGCCCTCGCTCCACAGCGGCCCGCATCATGTCCCTGTGGGTGTGACCGGGTCCCCGCAGGCGGCCGAGGTGTTTCGGGACAAGGCCGGCGGGCCCGCGTGGGACGTGCGGGTGTACGAGACCCGTGATGCCGTCGAGACGGACGTCAAGGACGGGGACATCGCGGGCGGTCTCGCGATCACCGCGCAGGGGGTCGACGTCTACACCGCAACCGCCGGCGGCCCCTCTGCGACCAGCGCCCTCACTGCGCTGGGCAACGGCGTGGCGGAGCAGAACAAGACGCGGGCCACCGTCCACGACCTGGTGCCGTTCACCGTCGACGACCCCCGCGGCGCGGGACTGACCTCGGCACTGATGCCCATGATCTTCGGCGGGATCTTCCCTGCCCTGATTCTCGGCAACGTCTTCCCCGGCCATCGCGGCCTGCGGCTCCGCCTGGCGGGAGCCCTGACCTTCTCCGTCGTGGCCGGCGGCGCCATCGCCGCTGTCCTGCAGTTCGGAACGGACTCGATCGACGGCGACTTCGGACTCACCGCACTCGGCGTCATCCTCGGCATGGCGGCCATGTCCACGACCCTCCTCGGCCTCCAGGCCCGATGCGGCATGGCCGGATTCGCCTTCGGCGGAGCCCTCATGATGCTGCTCGGCAACCCCCTCTCGGGGCTGGCCACCGGCCCGCACTGGCTCCCCGACGGATGGTCCACCATCGGCCAACTGCTGCCCCCGGGAGCCTCGGGCAGCCTCCTGCGGGCCAACGCCTTCTTCGACAGCGCGGGTGGCGGTCTGCCGTGCCTGGTCCTGACGGTCTGGGTCGTCATCGGAGCCGGCCTCGCCCTGCTCGCGGACCGGCGCGGGAGGCGTTCCACGGGAACCCGCGCCAGGGTTGCCACCGCGTCCGGACCCGCGGACGCCTCGCGCTCCGAAATCGCCGTCTCCTGAGGGCGGTTGGGTGATTCAGAGAACGCCCTTGCGCCATTCACCGAACAACAGTCGCCCGAGATACAGCCCCCCGAGGGCCATCGTCCACACACCCACCGGCAGCTTCTCGAAGACGGGCGAGTTCTGGGCCGCCATGTCGGCGAGCACCAGCAACAGCGCGCCCGTGAGGGCGGAGACGGCCAGGTGCGGGCCCGTGCCGCGGGTGACGCGCCGGGCGATCTGCGGCGCGGTGAGAGCGATGAAGGCGATCGGGCCCGCCGCGGTGACGGCGCCCGCGGACAGGGCGATGGAGACGACGATGCTCCAGGTGTACGTACGCCGGGGATCGGCCCCCAGCGAGGCCGCGGTGTCCTGGCCCATCTCGCTCGCCGTGAGCGGCCGGGACAGGGCCCAGGCGAACGGCGCGCACACCAGGAGGGCCACGCCGGCGGTGGCCGCGTCGCTCCAGGACCGGGCGGTCAGGCTGCCGTTGAGGTAGGAGCTGAGCACGGTCGCCTGGTCGCGCTCGATCGCGTAGACGATGTACTGGATGAACGCCGTCGCCATCGCGGTGACGGCGACTCCGGCGATCACGAGCCGAGTCGGGTTCTTGAAGCCGGTGCCGGTGGAGACGTACACGATGCCCATGGCGAGCACGGCCCCGCCCAGCGCGCCGAAGGCCATGGGGACCGAGGGGAACAGCAGGGCGACCAGGGCGGCGCCGGCTCCGGCGCCGGGCGCGATCCCGATGATGTCCGGGCTGCCCAACGGGTTGCGGGTCACCGACTGGAACAGCGCGCCCGACAGGCCGAAGGCGGCTCCCGCCCCCAGCGCGACCACGAGCCGGGGGCCGCGGAGCCGTTCGAGGACGAAGGCGTCGATGCTCGCGCCCTGCCCGCTCAGGGTGGAGGGGAGGTTGGCGAGGGGGATCCCGAGCCGTCCCACGGTGAGCGAGGCCACGCAGGCGACGACGGCCAGCAGTACGAGGGCGAGGGCGACCCACAGGACACGCGCCTGTACGCGGATCCGAACCGCCGGTCCGACGCTGAAGCGGTACCAGTGCGGGCCCGAACGCCCGCGTGTGGAAACGTCGTTGGTCATGAAGCGGACCTCATTCGGCGAACGGCGATCAGGAGAGCGGGCGCCCCGGCGAA
Organism: Streptomyces sp. NPDC001904; assembly: GCF_040297005.1. Classification (NCBI taxonomy): domain Bacteria; kingdom Bacillati; phylum Actinomycetota; class Actinomycetes; order Kitasatosporales; family Streptomycetaceae; genus Streptomyces; species Streptomyces sp. NPDC001904. Next base: position 54,937 of record NZ_JBEOYI010000012.1, read on the forward strand.
CGCCGTGACCACACCGACCATCAGCTCCTGCGGCCGGACCACGACGCGGCCGGCCACATCGGCCAGGAGCAGCAGGCTGGGGCCGATGAGGGCACCGCACACGATCTGCCGGCGCATGTCGACGCCCACCAGCGCCCGCGTCAGGTGCGGAACGGCCAGGCCGACGAAGGCGATGGGCCCGGCGGCCGCGGTGGCCGCCGCGCTCAGGAGCGTGGCCGTGATGAGACCGGCCGCCTTCACCCTGGCGGGCCGCGCGCCGAGTGCGGCGGCCGTGTCCTCGCCGAGCGCCACGACGTTCAGGCTCCGCGCAAGGAACAGCGCCGCGACGAGTCCCACGAGGGCCATCGGGGCGACGGTGAGCACGGCGTCCCAGGTGCGGCCGGTGAGCGCGCCGACGACCCAGAAGCGGTAGTTGTCGAAGGTCTGCGGACGGCTCAGGGTGACGGCCTGGATGAAGGCGCCGAGCACGGCGGTGAGGACCGCGCCGCCCAGCACGAGACGTACCGGGCTGACGCGGCCCCCGACGATGCCGATCAGGTACACGAACACGCCGGTCAGCAGGGCACCGGGCAGCGACCAGAGCAGGATCTGCATCTGGCCGCTCGCGCCGAGATAGGCGGTCGCCGCGACCACGCCCGCCGCGGCGCCGGTGTTGACGCCGAGCAGGCCGGGTTCGGCCAGCGGATTGCGCGTGACGGCCTGCATCAGCGCCCCGGCCACGGCCAGACCGCAGCCGACGACGACAGCGAGGACCGTCCGCGGATACCGGCTCTCCACGACCGTGGCGGCGTACGAGCCGCCACCACCGGTGACGGCCTGCCAGACCTCGCTCAGCGACAGCGTTTTGCTGCCCACCGCGACACTGGCGGCACAGGCCACCACCAGTGTCGCCAGAAGGACGGCCAGCAGCAGGGCGAACGGGATCCGACTGCTCCGGGTGGGCCGTCCGCCCACCGTGTCGATGCGGGACGGGCGGACGGCCTGGTCGACGTCAGTCACGCGGGGCGTACTTGTCGGCCTTGTCGATGGCCTTGTCGATGAGCGGCAGGTACCGCTCGATGCTCCACGGCACCGTCAGCGGGTTGAGCATCGAGGACGCCGTCACGAAAGAGTTGTCCGCGCTGTGCACGAGGGCGCCCTTCTTCACCGCGGGCATCGCCGCGTACAGCGGCTGTGCCTCGATCTCCTTGCGGTTCTTGGCGTCGCTGTAGAAGGTGAACAGCAGGTCGCTCTTGTCGAGCTTGTCGGCGTTCTCCAGGCCGATGAGCGAGGAGTCGGTGCCCTCCGTCTCCTTGAACGTGCTGACGACCGGGTCGACCTTCAGACCGAGCGACTTGACCATCACCACGCGCTGCTCGGTGGTGCTGAAGACGCCGAGGGTGCCCGGGCCGGTGTTGTAGATGTAGGAGAACTGGTGCTTGGCGTACTCGGGCCGCTTCTCGGCCGCGGCGGCGAGCTGGTCCTTGATGTCGCCGATGAGCTTGTCGGCCTGCTTCGGCTGCCCGAGGGCCTTCGCGACCAGGTCGATCTGCTGGTCCCAGTCCGTGCTCCACGCCTTGTCCGGGTAGGCGACGGTCGGCGCGATGTCCTTGAGGAGGTCGTACTGCTTGGCCGTGATGCCGGACCAGGGGGCGAGGATCACGTCCGGGCGCAGCTCGGTGATGGCTTCGATGTCGAGCTGCTCACCACCCTTGAACTGCTGGGGCAGTTCGTCACCCTTCTTCTTCACGGCCTCGCGGATCCAGGGCAGGTAACCGGACTTGTCGCTGCCCCAGGCGTACTCCTCGATGCCCACGGGGGTGTGGCCGAGCGCGATGGCCGTCTCCGCCGAGCCCTGCCCGAGGGTCACGACGCGCTTGGGCTCGCTCTTGATGGTCGCCGTTCCCAGAGCGCTCTTGATGGACACCGGGAAGGCGCCGCCGCCGGACGCGCCCGTCGACTCGGCCTGGTCGTCACCGCTCCCGCAGGCACCGGTCAGCAGGACCAGCGAGGTCGCGGCGGATACGGCGAACAGGCGTCGCGACAGACGGCGGCGCGCTACAGACATGGTGGATCCTTCGACTCGGCAACCGGGGAAGTGGGTCGTCGCGATCAACGGACGGGCTGAACGGATCGCGATCGACGCAGGTGAGGTTAGCCTATCCTAATATTTTGTGGATCCTGTGAAAGGTGAGGTCTGCGGCGGGAGTTGGCGCGAACCCGTCGAACTGTCCGGGCGGGGGCCGCTGTTCGTGCGGCCGAACCCTGCCGCATCGCACCGCTGAATTCGGACAGTCGCGCGACGTGGAAACCGGATGCGGGCCGGGGGTGACCGTGCCAACGGTGCTCGGGCTTGACTGCTCGGCCGGGTCGGGAGCGGAGCTGTGACCGGCGCCACACGCTGCTGTCGCGGCCGCCTGGCCTGCGTGCCCTCTGAGGCGACTGGAATCTTGTGGCCCATTTTTTGGAGAGACGCGAGGTAATCGATCAGATGTCTTGAATGGGAGCCAGGAGAGCATTGTTCCGCACTTAATGTCCATGACATCCGAGGCGCTGCCGGTCGGGTGGTGCCCGTCATTCAGGGGGAACGTTGAACAGACGATTGATGGTTGGGCTCTCCTCGACCGCGCTGCTGGTCGGGACGGTCGCCTTCACCGCCCCGGCTGCCCAGGCGTCGGCGGCCGGCACCTGCTACGGCTCCTCGTGCACCGGCAAGGAGCCCAACGGCACCACGTGTGCCAACGACGCCATCACGGCCAAGCAGGTGACGTCCGGGGGCCGCACGATCCAGCTCCGGTACAGCCCGTCGTGCCGCGCCGCCTGGGGCAAGATCACCAACGCGAGCGTGGGCGACTACATCTCCGTGTCCAACTCCAGCGGTACGTACAAGGAGCGTCAGGTCGCCAGCGGCAACGACCAGCACACGGTGATGGTCAACGACGCAGGCATCACCTCGTGGGCCTGCGGCTTCCGGAGCGACAGCTCCCTGCTGAACTGCACCGGCGCCTACTGAGCACGCGCATCGGGCCGTACGGCGGCGTGCGGTTCCGGTGAGGGAAGGCGTGAGGGCTCATTCACAGGGCATGCGGGTTCTGCGCGGCTCTCACGCCCCCCGTCGAGCCGCGCTGGTGGTGGGCGGGCGGCGGCCAGGCAGGGCCGCCGCCCGCCGCGACACCTCGACGGTGGGGAAGCGGCGTCCGACCGACCGCGATCAGAAGTCGGCCACGATCTGGTGTGCGTAACGATCGTCCGGGCCGAGGTCCTGGACCGCTCGATGGGCCTCTTGGGTCCGATTCGTCTCGCACAGCAACCGGACGAGGGCATATAGGGCGCCACGATCACCGCCTTCGGCGCGGTTGCGCAACGGCCCCTCCATCCCCCGCTCGCGAAGCGATCGGTTGAGTGCCCGACCTGCATGGACGTCCGTGAGAGCGAGCTCCGTGAGTTCCGGGAACCGTTCCGCACGGGCGAGCAGTTTCATGTGCCACAGATGGCTGTCGTGCCTGGAGGGTTCGGTGGAGAAGCACTCGGCGTGGGCGCTCGCCAACGCGATGGCCGCGTCCCAGTCCTGGCGCCGCTCCGCTGCCTCGGCCTGCTCGAACCATCCCATGGGTTCAGTATCGCGGAGCACCGCCGAGTCGGAGTGCGATGCCCGAGTCAGGTCAGGCGCCACACCTGGTTGGGCTGGGTGCCACCGCCGCCGTAGCAGCTCCAGATCTGGATCCGGGTACCGGCGGCCGTGCCGCGTTCCACCGCGTCGAGGCAGGCGCCGGAGTTGGTGTTGACGATCGTGCCGTTGGCGTTCACCTGCCATTTCTGGGCGCCGAGACCGTTGCAGGACCAGAGTTGGACGACAGTGCCGTTGGCGGTACGGCCGCCGGACACGTCGAGGCACTTGCCCGTAGCGGGGTTGACGAGCGCCTCGCCCTGCCGGACCCAGCGCTGCGCCCCGGCCCCGTTGCAGTCCCAGAGCTGCACGATCGTGCCGTCGGCGGAGGCCCCGTTCTTCACGTCGAGGCAGCGGTTGCTGGCCTGGCCGACGAGGGTGCCGCCGGTGGGCGGCGGTGTGCCGCCGCCGTCGGTGGTGAAGGAGAAGTCGTCGACCGCGAGTCCCTGGCCGCCCACCCACGGCTCGAAGCCGAACTGGACACTGGTCAGGTACCAGGACCGGTCGACGTAACCGCGGCCGGCCGCGTCGTCGGTGAAGTCCTTGATGTGGACGTCGAGGGAGGTGACGTTCTGCTGGCGCACGTAGGACACGACGCTCCAGGAGATCCCTCCGTTGGACAGACGGCCCTGCCACACGTCGTAGGCCGCGCCGCCGATCTGGGCGGTACCGACCTTGGACCCGGCCGGCTGCGGTGGCCCGGCGTGCGCGCCCCAGATCATGATCTCGGCGCCGTTGTTCTGCCCCGCGGGGTTCGGCGACGAGTCGAGCCAGATGTCGTACGCCGCGTCCCAGGAGCCGCCCGCCGTGCGGTAGGCGGCGGTACTGCGCGGGTCACGGAACGCGCTGACCTGGAGCGGAAGACCGCTGTTGGTGGAGCAGTTGCCGTAGTGGCAGCCCGCGTAGACGGACGGGTAGGCGGCGGGGGCGCCGTTCGTGGGGACGTTGTGGCTCGCGGTGCTGACGCTGAAGCCGGTGCCCGTCACGGTGAGGCACTGCACAGTGTCGTCGCCCCATTCGTTGTTCTGGACGATGTATTTGCCACCGGCTATGGACGTGCTGCCGAACTTGTCGCACAGCTGCGTGTCGGCCTGCGCCCGGGGTGCGGAAGCCAGCGACACGACGGCCGTGAGCAGCAGGGCCATGAGCGCGAAGAACACCATGGGCCGGCGCAGGAGGGCGGGCGACGAGGTGGGAAAAGAGCAAGTGGTCATACGGGACGCCTCTTTTCGGGGACGGAGGCAAGGCCGGGGAGAGGCGGCGCGCTTCCGGCCCGGAAGCGCGCCGCGCGGGGTTCAGCTCGTACGGCAGACCAGGGCCGGCGTGCCCGCGCCGCCCGGTGCCGCTCCGAACCCGAACGACGTCGACGCACCGGCCGCGAGCGAGCCGTTGTGATCGGCGTTGCGGGCCGTGACGGCCTTGCCCACCTGTGTGAAGGAGGCGTTCCACATGCCGCTGATGGTCTGGTTGCCGGGCCAGGACCAGGTCACCTCCCACGACGTGGCCGCCGTGGTCCCGGTGTTGGTGACGGTGACATCGGCGTTGAAGCCGCTGCCCCAGTCGCTGCTCACCTTGTACGAGGCTGTGCACCCGGAGGACCCGCCGCCCGAACCCGGCGTCGTCGCGGCGACCGAGGCGGAGGCCGGAGAGGTGTTGCCTGCCGCGTCGCGCGCCCGGACCGTGTAGTCGTAGCGCGTGCCGGCGGTGAGGCCGGTGTCGGTGAAGGACGTGCCGGACACCGAGCCGACCTTGCCGGTGCCCCGGTAGACGTCGTAGCCGGCGACGGCGGTGTTGTCGGTGGACTCCGTCCACGACAGGGAGACGCTGGACGAGGTCGTGCCGGTGACCTTGAGACCGCCCGGTGTGGAGGGCGCGGTGGTGTCCCCACCGCCCCCGCCGCCCCCGCCGAAGGCCGGCGCCTTGATGGAGGCCAGGTAGCCGTCCTTCACGGTGTCCACGGTCTGCCAGTCGTCCTTGAGGATGCCGCCGGTGTCACCCGAGTCGGGGTTCCACGACCAGAAGGTCCACTGGAAGCCGTCCGCGCCGTAGGTCCTGGTGGGCCGCACGTAGTCGACGAGGGCCGCGAGCCATTTCTGGTCGACGGTCGACTGGAGGGTGGTGCCGAACTCTCCGAGCCACACGGGCGCGATGTTCTGCTTGAAGATGTATCCCCAGTTCTTGTCCCAGATGGCGGGCATGTTCGCGGGGAACGACGGGTCGCTGAACCACGGTTGCTGCGCGACGCTCGTGGCGTAGTCGTGGGCCGAGTACACGAGACGGTTCGCCACGCTGAGCCGGACCGGCGCCTTGGCCACCCCGGACAGATTGCCGCCCCACCAGTTCGACTGGCCGTCGACCGTCTGCACGCCCTCGACGAGGATGAGCAGCTGCGGGTTGACCGAGAGCACGGCGTTGCCGGCCCGCTCGGCGGCGAGCCGCCAGTCGACGCTCGCGTCGCCGCATCCCCAGCAGGCCGGATCGTGCGGCTCGTTGTGCAGGTCGATGCCGACCACCGCCGTGTTGCCGAGGTAACGGGCGGCCAGGGCCTTCAGGTTCGTGATCCAGGTGGTCTCGGGGACCGACGCGGTGTACCAGAGAGCCGACTGCGACGAGGAGTCGGGCCGGTGCCGGTCCAGGACGATCTTGAGACCGATCGATCCGGCGTAGTCGACGATCTTGTCCATGACCTGCAAGGACGTGAGGTCCTTGAGGTCGGTGTTGAGACCGTTGGAGTACGTGATGCCATTGGGGACGGTGTTCTTGAAGATGTCGTCGCTGTAGGGCATGCGGATCGTGTTGTACCCGAGCGACTTCATCTGGTCCATCATCGACTTGTAGTCGCGGGACCAGAGTCCGTGGGGAACGTAGTTGGCGGTCTCGAACCCGAACCAGTTGACGCCGGCCATGCGGACCGGCTGATTCTGCGCGTCCAGGATCTGGCGGCCGCTGGTGTGCCAGTAGCCGGCGCCCGCGGCGGGTGCTGCCGCGGCCTTGGCGGGCGCCGCCTGGGCCGGCAGGGCCGCGAAGGGGACGAGGGCGATCACGGCCGTGGTGACCAGCGTGATCAGCGCTTTTCTGAGCCGGTGCAGAGGTGGGGGGCTCATGGTGGGGGGTCCTCTCGGTGAGGGAAACGAGCGGTGGGAGCGCTCCCAAATGACGCGCGACGGCACGTACGCATGCAGAGAAGACAGCGGGGCGGTGAAGGCGTCCGGCGGTGACCGACTCCTCGAACCGCGCGGAGTGTCCCGCCCCGTACGGCCCGCTCATCGAAGCCCGGACCGGACTCATGGAAGCCACTGGACATGCATGCGTCAATACTTTGCGCACCGATCGAGTCGCCCGCAGTGAACTTTCGCTCGCGTGCGCCCGGCCTCGCAGCGCACACCGGCCACCGCCGGACGGGCCGTCCGGAAAGCGAGGGGCACCGCATGAGGGCCGCCGGACCTGCACGGACCGTGCCCCACAATCCGCCCGCGGCACGGGTGTTGACAGCGGCGACCCGGCGCAGCAATCTTTGGGAGCGCTCCCAACAACGATGCCCTGTCCTCCGCCTCCCCAAGTGCGGCCGGCATCGCCAAGGTGTCACGTCGGCGAAACGCCGGTCACGACCGGACCCGCCGTGACGCCCTCGCACCACACCACCGCCCCACTGGCACACCCCTGCGCAGCGCGGCACCACCAAGCGCCCTGCGCCGGTCAGGCTGCTCCGACGTCCGGCTCTCCTCCCGGCGACCGGGTCGCCGATTGGGCCCGGGAACCCCTCCGGCGCCCCCCGCTCGCCGTCAGTTCCTCGTACGTGCTCCGCCAGCCGTTCTCCGTCACCCACGGGAGAGAACCATGCGCTTACGCAGACCTGTTTCCTCCGCGCGTCCCCGCTCCGCGAGAAGGCGCACCGCCGTTCTCGCCTCGGGCGCGCTCGTCGGCGCCCTGTCGCTGGCCGCGCTGCCGCACAGCGCCTCCGCCGCGGCCAAACTCGACAACCCCTACGTCGGGGCCAAGGCCTACGTGAACCCCGACTGGTCCGCCAAGGCCGCGGCCGAGCCCGGCGGCGCGACCGTCGCGAAGCAGCCGACCTTCGTGTGGCTCGACCGGATCGCCGCGATCCAGGGCAACGCGGAGGCCCGCGGCCTCAAGGCGCACCTCGACGCCGCCAAGGCGCAGGGTGCCAACCTCGTCCAGCTGGTCATCTACGACCTGCCGGGACGCGACTGCGCCGCGCTGGCCTCGAACGGCGAGCTGGGCGCCGACGACCTGGCCAGGTACCAGTCCGACTACATCGACCCGATCGCCGCGATCCTCGCCGACCCCGCGTACGCGAGCCTGCGCATCGTCAACCTCATCGAGCCGGACTCGCTGCCGAACCTCGTCACCAACGCCGGCGGCACCGCGGGCTCCACGCCCCAGTGCGCCACGATGAAGGCGAACGGCAACTACGAGAAGGGCGTCGGGTACGCCCTGCACAAGCTGGGCACGCTGCCCAACGCCTACAACTACATCGACGCGGGCCACCACGCGTGGCTCGGCTGGGACAGCAACCTCGTCCCGACCGCGCAGGAGTTCAAGAAGGCCGCCACCACCAACGGCGCGACCCTGAGCGACGTGACGGGCTTCATCGTCAACACCGCCAACTACTCCGCGACCAAGGAGCCGTACGTCAAGGTCACGGACACCGTGAACGGCCAGACGGTGCGCCAGTCCAAGTGGATCGACTGGAACCAGTACGACGACGAGACCTCGTACGCGCAGGGGATGCGCTCCGCGCTGGTCGCGCAGGGCTTCGACAGCGGGATCGGCATGCTCATCGACACCGCGCGCAACGGCTGGGGCGGCGCCGCGCGGCCGACCGGTCCGGGCCCGACGACCAGCGTCGACGCGTATGTGGACGGCGGACGTGTCGACCGGCGCATCCACGCCGGCAACTGGTGCAACCAGAGCGGCGCCGGCATCGGCGAACGCCCGGCCACCGCTCCCGACACCGGGATCGACGCCTACGTGTGGGCCAAGCCGCCGGGCGAGTCGGACGGCGCCAGCAAGCCTGTCGACAACGACGAGGGCAAGGGCTTCGACCGGATGTGCGATCCCACGTACACCGGCAATGCCCGGAACGGCAACAGCCTGACCGGCGCGCTGCCCGACTCGCCGCTGGCGGGCCACTGGTTCTCCGCCGGGTTCCGTCAGCTGGTCGCCAACGCCTATCCGCCGTTGTCCGGAGGCGGTGGCGGCGGTGACACGCAGGCCCCGACCGTGCCGGGCGGTCTGACGGTCGGCACGACGACCAGTGACAGCGTCGCCCTGTCGTGGACCGCGTCGACGGACAACACGGCCGTCACCGGATACGACGTCTACCGGGACGGCGCCAAGGTGGGCACTGCCACCGGCACGTCGTACACCGACAAGGGGCTCTCCGCGTCGACGAGTTACGCGTACACGGTCAGGGCGAAGGACGCGGCCGGGAACGTGTCGGCGGCGTCCGCAGGGGTGACCGCGGTGACCAAGGCGTCCGGGGGAGGCGGTGGCTCCTCGGGCCTCAAGGCGCAGTACAAGAACAACGACTCCTCGGCCACGGACAACCAGGTCAAGCCCGGGCTGCGCCTGGTCAACGGCGGTACGGCGGCCGTCGACCTGTCCAAGGTCACCGTCCGCTACTGGTTCACCGGTGAGTCCTCGTCGGCCGGGTACCAGACCTTCTGCGACTGGGCGCAGCTGGGCTGCTCCACGGTGAAGCTGTCCACGGGGGCGGTCTCGCCGCCCAGGACGGGAGCCGACCACTTCATCGAGGTCGGCTTCGGCAGCGGCTCACTGGCGGCGGGCGCGGACACCGGTGACCTTCAGCTGCGGCTCGCCAAGTCCGACTGGTCGAACTTCAACGAGGCCGACGACTTCAGCCGCGGCACCGCCACCTCGTACGCCGACGCGCCCAAGGTGACGGTCTATGTCGGAGGCTCCCTCGTGTGGGGCACAGAGCCGTAGACCGCCTGAACCTCACGTGAAGTCACCCTCACCGGGCCGCTGTTCGCGGAACTGCGCCCGGTGAGGGTGCCCGGGTCAGGCGGACTCGCGGACCACCAGCTCCGTGGGGAGGATCAGCGGCGTCGGAGTGTCCTCGTTGATGGCACGCAGGAGCATGCGGGTCATCTCACGGCCCAGCGCCTCGATCGGCTGGCGGACCGTCGTCAGGGTCGGGGTCGTGTGCTGGGCGGTGACGATGTCGTTGAAGCCGACGACGGCCACGTCGTCGGGGACCGTGCGACCCGCCGCGCGCAGTGCTTCCAGGGCGCCCGCCGCCATCGCGTCCGAGGCCACGAACACCGCGTCGAGGTCCCCGTGCCGGTCAAGCAGTTCGTTCATCGCACGGGCGCCGCTCTCCTGGGAGAAGTCGCCGTGGGCCACCCGCCGCCCGTCGAGTCCGGCCAGGGCCAGCGCCTCGCGGTGGCCCAAGTAGCGTGCGACGCCGACCTGTTGGTCCTGGGGGCCGGTGATGGTGGCGATGCGCTCGCGGCCCGTCGAGATCAGGTACTCGACCGCACTGCGAGCGCCGCCCCGGTTGTCCGCGTCCACGTAGAACCGCGGCGCCCGCTCCAGCGGCTGCCCGCCGTACACCACCGGCACCTTCCCGGCCTCGGCCACCTTCACCAGCGGGTCGTTCTCGCGCAGCGCCAGCAGCATCACGCCGTCGGCGCCCCGCGACTGCAGCACCCGCTCCAGGCGCTCCCGCCCACGCTCGGTCGCCGCGAGGATCAGCATGAGGTGCAGATCGGTGTCCTCCATGACCGTGTTCACCCCGGCGATGACCTCGGCGAAGAACTGGTTGGCGAACAGTGCCGGGTCGTCGCTGGAGATCGCGAGGACGACCGCGCCGCGCCGGGCGCTGGCCAGGGAGCGGGCGGCGACGCTCGGTACATAGCCGAGGTCGTCGATGGCCTGTTCCACGGCCCGCCGGGCCTTGGCGCTGACGTGCTGGCGGTTGTTGAGGACACGGGAGACGGTGCCGCGGGAGACGCCTGCCCGTTCGGCGACCTCGTCGAGAGTGGGCTGGCGTCCGGTCATGCGTGCGGCTCCTGGTTGCGGCGGCTGTGGCTGTCACTGTAGAGCGCGGGTGTCAGACCGCGGGGGCGGGGAGTGCCGAGGCGCGGGCGGCGTGCAGCAGGTCCGCGTACCAGCGCGCGCTGTCCTTGAGGGTGCGGGCCTGTGTCGCGTAGTCGACGTGGACCAGGCCGAAGCGGTGCCGGTAGCCGAACGACCACTCGAAGTTGTCCAGCAGGGACCAGGCGAAGTAGCCGCGCAGGTCGACGCCGTCGGCGACGGCGTCCGCGCACGCCCCGATGTGGTCGCGCAGGTAGGCGAGCCGGGTCGGATCGTGCACGTCCTCGTCGATCGCGGCGCCGTTCTCGGTCACGTACAGCGCGAGCCCGGGATGATCGGTGTGCAGCCGGCGCAGCAGGGCGCGCAGTCCGGACGCGTCGATCTCCCATCCCATCGCCGTCCGCGCGCGCCCGCCGTCCACGGCGACCGTGTGCGGTGCGCCGACGTACGCGGACGCGCGGGGCTCTGCGCTGTGCGCGACGTGCAGGGGGGAGTAGTAGTTGATGCCGAGGAAGGCCGGTGGCCGGCCCCCGATGACGTCCGGGTCCGTGTCGTGCACGTGGGTGAGGTCGAAGGAGTCCGCGAGGTCGGCGACGACGTCCGCCGGGTACGTGCCGCGCAGCAGCGGGTCCAGGAAGAGGCGGTTCTGCAGACCGTCGATACGCCGTGCGGCGTCGACGTCGGCGGGAGCGGCGGACGCGGCGCGCACGTCGGTGAGGTTGAGGGTGATGCCGACCGAGGCGTCGTCGGGGAGCGCCCGGGAGGCGAGGCCGTGGGCGAGGAGCAGGTGGTGGGCGGCGCGCAGCGCGGCCTGTGGCTCCCGGCGGCCGGGGGCGTGCCGCCCGGTGGCGTAGCCGAGGAACGCCGAGCACCACGGCTCGTTCAGGGTGGTCCAGTGCGGGACGCGGTCCCCCAGCACCTCGTGCACGGCGGCCGCGAAATCGGCGAACCGTTCGGCGGTGTCGCGCCGGGGCCAGCCTCCGGCGTCCTCCAGGGGCTGCGGAAGGTCCCAGTGGTACAGCGTCGGCCACGGGGTGATGCCGCGCTCCAGGAGGTCGTCGACCAGCCGCTCGTAGAAGTCGAGGCCCTTGGTGTTGACCGGGCCCTTGCCGGTGGGCTGGACGCGGGGCCAGGCGATCGAGAAGCGGTAGGCGCCCAGGTTCAGCCGCGCCATCAGGTCGACGTCGGTGCGGTGGCGGCGGTAGTGGTCGGCGGCGACCGCCCCCGTGTCGCCGTTGTCGATCGCTCCCTGTCTGGCGCAGAAGGTGTCCCAGATGGAGGGGCCGCGGCCGTCCGCGTCCACCGACCCCTCGATCTGATAGCTGGAGGTCGCCGCGCCCCAGACGAACGAGGCGGGAAAACGGTCGGCGAGTTCCTCCGTGGAGTCCACGGACGCCGGGACTTCGGAAACCAGCGGGGTGCTCATGCCTTGACGGCTCCTTCCATGATGCCGCCGATGATCTGGCGCCCCGAGATGACGAAGACGACGAGCAGCGGGACGATGGCGACCAGGGCCCCGGTGAACATCAGGGAGTAGTCGGTGTAGTAACTGGTGGAGAGCTGGTTGAGGGCGAACTGCACGGTGGGGTTGTCCTGTTCGAGGACCGCGAGCGGCCACAGGAACTCGTTCCAGGCGCCCATGAACGTGAACAGCGCGAGCACGCCGGCTCCCGGGCGCAGCGCGGGCAGGACCACGGTCCAGTAGATGCGGAAGGTGTGCGCGCCGTCGACGCGGGCCGCCTCGATCAGCTCGTCGGGCACGGTCTGCTCGGTGTACTGGCGCATCAGGAAGACGCCGAACGCCGAGACGAGGAACGGCACGATGACGGCCTGCAGCTGGTTCACCCAGCCGAACTTCACCATGATCATGTACAGCGGGATGATGCCCATCTGGACCGGCACCATCATCGTGCCCAGGATGCAGACCAGCAGGACGTCGCGGCCCTTGAAGCGCAGCTTGGCGAAGGCGAAGCCGGCCAGGGTGCTGAAGAAGACCACGGAGACGGTCACCGTCAGGGACGCGATCGCCGAATTGAGCAGCGCCTTCGCGAAGTGGGCGCCGTCGGCGGCGAACAACCGGCTGATGTTGTCGGCGAGTTGACCGCCGGGCAGCAGCGGGGGAGGCCAGTCGCCGACCACGTCGCTGCCCCGGGTGGCGACGACGAGCAGCCAGTAGAGCGGGAACGCGGAGAGGAGGATCGCGGCGATCAGCGTGACGTAGGCGAGCGGGGAGTTCTTGCGCACGGTTACTTCGTCCTCCGCACGATGAGGAAGTTGACCACGGTCAGCACGATGATGATCAGGAAGATCATCCAGGCCACGGCGGAGCCGTATCCGTAGTCGAAGTTCCTGAAGGCCTTCTCGAACATGAACATGGACATGGTCTGGAACTGGCGCAGACTGCCGCCGGAGATCGCGTTCGACCCCTGGGCGAAGATCAGCGGCTCGGTGAAGAGCTGGAGACCCGCGATGGTCGACGAGATCACGGTGAAGATCACGGCGGGCCGGATCATCGGCACGGTGATGGCGAAGAGCTGCCGTACGCGGCCGGCGCCGTCGATCGACGCGGCCTCGTACAGCTCCTTCGGCACGGCCTGCATCGCGGCGAGATAGATCAGCGAGTTGTAGCCGGTCCAGCGCCAGTCGACCATCGTGGAGATCGCCGCCCACGACGACCAGCGTTCCGCGCGCCAGTCGACCGGGCCGATCCCGACGAGGTGCAGCAGGCCGTTGGCCATGCCCGCGTCGCGGTCGAAGAGCTGGCTGAAGACGATGCCGACGGCGGCGACGGACGTGACGATCGGCAGCAGGATGCCCAGGCGCAGGAACGTCATGCCGCGCAGCTGCTGGTTGAGCATGCTCGCCACCACCAGCGCGAGCAGGAGTTGCGGCACGGTCGCCATCACGAGCATGCCGACCGTGTTGACCAGGGCGTTCCAGAAGTCCGGGTCGCCGAACAGCTTGCTGTAGTTGTCCAGCCCTACGAAGTCGCCCTTCATCCCCATCTTCCACTCGTGCAGGGAGACCCACGCGGTGTAGAGGAGCGGATAGAGGCCGAAGACGGCGAAGAGGACGAAGAACGGGGCGATGAAGAGGTACGGGGTGCCGCGCGCGGCCAGCCGGGCGAGCGGGCGGGGCCGGGGACTGGGCATGGTCGGTGGTGCGGGTGCTCGGAGCGAGGTGCGGCCGGCGTGCGGAAGCCGGGTGGTTGTGGTCACGGCGGATCCTTGGGTGGCGGGGGAGTGGGCGGGCCTGCGGGGCCGGGAAGTCCGGGCGCCCCGGCGGCGATCGGGCGGCGGGGCCGGGAGGACCGGGCCCCGGGCCGCGACGCCGCCGAGGGGTGCCCGGCCCGTGGCGGCGGTCGGGCGACAGGCCCCGTGGGCGCGGCGGCGACGCTGTGCCGCGGCGGCGGGGCTCAGTCCTCCAGGCGCTTCGCCTCCGACACGGCCTTCTTCCACGCCGCGGCGTCGGACAGCTTGTGCTGCTCGATCGCGGTCAGCGAGTTGCTGACGGCGTCGTTGATGGGGTTGTTCTGCGGGCCGAGGTAGACCGGCCGCAGCGCCTTGACGCTGTCGCCGAAGATCCGGCCGACCGGTGCGTCGGAGAAGTACGGGTCCCGGTACGAGCGCACGTCGTCGCTGTCGATGGCCGCGAGCGCGGACGGGAAGTTGCCCTTCGCCTTGAACGCGGCCGTCTGCCCCTTCGCGCTGGTCAGGAACTTCGCCAGCTCCGCCGCCTGCTCAGGGTGCTTGCTCTGCCGGGGCACCGCGAGGAAGGACCCGCCGCGCACCGCGCCGTTGCCCGGCACCCGGGCCACGTCCCACTTGCCCGCGCCCGCGTCGCCGGCCTGCTTCTTGATGGTGCCGAGCATCCACGACGGGCAGGGGATCGTCGCGAACGTGCCCTTCTTGAAGCCTGCGTTCCACTGCGGGCTCCACGCGGCGATGTTCCCCGACAGGCCCGCGTCGATCATCTCGACCGTCTTGTCCCAGGCCGTCCGCACGGCCGGGTTGGAGTCGATGACGAGCTTGTTGTCCTTGGTGTAGTACGTGTGGTCGCTCTGCTGCATCAGCATGTTCTGGTAGATCGAGCCGGCCGAGTCGAAGAAGTGCGCTCCCGTCCTGGCCGCCGTGAACTTCTTCCCCACGGAGAGATAGCCGTCCCAGTCCTGCCACAGCGCGCCGACCTTCTCGCGGTCGGTGGGCAGACCGGCCTTCTTGAACAGGTCCTTGCGGTAGCACATGCCCTGCGCGCCGACGTCGGTGCCGAGGCCCACGAGGGTCTTGCCGTCCGGGGTGAGGGCCTGGTGCCACTTCCAGTCGAGGTAGTTCTTCCGCAGCGGTGCGGCGCCGTGGTCGAGCAGGTTCACGAAGGCGTCCGGCTGCTGCATGAACTGCGTGAGGATGCCCTCCTCCAGGGCCACGACGTCGCCCGCGCCCTGGCCACTGGCCATCCACTGCTGCAACTTCGGCGCGTAGTCGCCCAGTTGGGAGATGTTCTCCTCGCGGATCTCGATGTCCGGGTGCGCGGCCTCGTACTGCTTGTACAGGTCCTCGTAGCCGAACTGGCTGAACGTCTTGACCACCAGGACGGTCTTGCCCGAACCGCTGGTCCCGTCGTCGCTGCCGCAGGCGCTCAACAGCGCCATCGACGCACCGATCGCGACGGCCGCCGCGAGCCGCCGACGTCCCGTCAGGGGGCGTGCCCGACCCTCGGTCCGGCGCTGTATCTGTCCCATAATGTTCCTCTGTTTTGGGAGCGGTAAAGGGGCGGAGATGGACGCTCCGACCCCAAGAAGTCTCTCTGATCTGCTATTTGACGCCATAGCAACGACCGATCCTGTACCGCCTGTGCCAAAAATTGGGAGCGGTAACAGTCCGGGACTGTAGAGCCAGACTCCTGTGACGGGGAAGTGTCCTGGGCAAAAAAATCTGACGGCGCCCGATCCGTTGACATCGCCGCGGGCCGCCCTCACGATCGGCGCTGACGCCACAGCGGACCGGCCCTCCGACGACTGGACGAGCGACGGAAGAGACCGGAATGCGCCCCCGAACGCTTCTGCATGCCCTGGTGCTGCCCACCGTGCTGCTGGTCACCGCACCCGCGGTGCACGCGGCCCCCGACCCGCAACAGCCCTACGAGCGCGTCCTGAACGGCACGTTCGACCAGGCGAAGACCCCGTGGTGGAGCAGCGGCTCCACGCCCTCCCGGATCGACGGCGGCAAGCTGTGTGCCGACGTGCCGGCCGGAACGGCCAACCCGTGGGACTCGATGATCGCGCAGGACAGCATCCCGCTGGAGGCCGACCAGCCGTACACCCTGCGCTTCACGGCCTCGGCGACCACCACGACCACCATCCGCGCCGTACTCCAGCTCGGGGTACCGCCGCGCACCACCACCTTCAACAAGACGCTCACCCTCACCCCCGAGCCGCAGACCTTCACCGTCTCCGGCACGTCGAAGTCGGCCGACCTGCACGGCCAGCTCTCCTTCCAACAGGGCGGCGCCGCGAAGGCGTTCACGCTGTGCATGGACGACGTGTCGCTGACCGGCGGATCCGTCGCCCCCGGCGCGGGCCGCGACTTCGGCAGCCCCGTCCACGTCAACCAGGTCGGGTACGAAAGACGCGGGCCCAAGAAGGCGTCCGTCGTCGAGCCCGGCGACCGGCCGGTCGACTGGAGCCTGCGCGCGGCCGACGGCACGGTCGTGCGCACCGGCCGCACCCGCGTCCAGGGCGACGACGACGCCTCCGGCCAGCACGTCCACATCGCCGACTTCTCCGGCTACACCACGAACGGCACCGGCTACACCCTCGCCGTCGGCGACCACGTCAGCGAGCCGTTCGACATCGCCGACAACCCGTACACCGGCCTGCGCCGCGACGCGCTCGGCTACTTCTACCTCGCCCGCAGCGGCACCCCGATCGAGGCGACGTACGTGGGCGACGCCTACGCGCGCCCGGCCGGCCACCTCGGCGTCGCCCCGAACAAGGGCGACACGGACGTGCCCTGCCTGCCCGGCGCCTGCTCCTACCGCCAGGACGTGCGCGGCGGCTGGTACGACGCCGGTGACCAGGGCAAGTACGTCGTCAACGGCGGGCTCGCGGCCTGGCAGCTGATGGACTCCTACGAGCGCTCACGGCGGCAGGGCGACACCGTCGGCGCCTCCGACGGACTGCTCTCCGTACCGGAGAACGCCAACAAGGTGCCGGACGTCCTCGACGAGTCCCGGTGGGAGGTCGAGTTCCTGCTGCGCATGCAGATCCCGCAGGGGCAGCCGCTCGCCGGCATGGCCCTGCACAAGGTGCACGACCTGGCCTGGACGGCGCTGCCGACCCAGCCCGACAAGGACTCCCAGCCCCGCTACCTGCACCCGCCGACGACCGCGGCCACCCTGAACCTGGCGGCGGCCGCGGCCCAGGCCGCCCGCGTCTGGGCCCCGTACGACAAGGAGTTCGCCGCCCGCTGCCTGCAAGCGGCCCGGACCGCCTTCGACGCCGCGCTCGCCCACCCCGACCTGTACGCGCCGGACGCCAACGGCTCGGGCGGCGGCGACTACGACGACACCCAGGTCTCCGACGAGTTCTCCTGGGCCGCGACCGAGCTCTACGCCACCACCCATGACCACCGGTACCTCGCCCGCATCACCGCGAAGGCCACCACCGACGGCTTCTCCTGGCAGGACACCAGCGCGCTCAGCGACCTCACCGTCGCCCGCATGCCCGAGAGCTTCCCGCTGAAGCTGTCGCTGGCCGCGAGCGCCCGCATCGTCAAGATCGCCGAGACGTTCGTCCGGGACCAGCGGTCCCAGGGCTACCCGAACCCGAACAAGCCCGCCGACGGCACCTACGTCTGGGGCTCCAACAGCGTCACCGCCAACAACGCCGTGATCATGGCCACCGCCTACGACCTCACCCGGCTGCCGCGCTACCGGGACGGCGTTCTGGAGGCGATGGACTACCTCCTCGGCCGCAACGCCCTCGACCAGTCCTACGTCACCGGCTACGGCGAGCGGGCCAGCCACAACCAGCACACCCGCATCTGGGCCCACCAGATCGACCCGGCCCTGCCGGACCCGCCGAAGGGCTCCCTGGCCGGCGGGCCCAACTCGACGCTCACGGACCCGGTCGCCCAGCAGAACCTCGTCGGCTGCGCGCCCGCGACCTGCTACATCGACGACGTCTACTCGTACGGCACCGACGAGATCGCCATCAACTGGAACTCGGCCCTCGCCTGGGTCGCGACCTTCGCCGCCGCCCGCTGACGGCGGCTCCCCCCACCGGGCCCTCCTCCCACAAGGGGGCCCTCCCGCAGCACACAGGAAGGTGACGCAATGACGCGTACCCGCAGGACCTTCAGCAGGATCGCCACGGCCGCCGTGGCGGTGACCGCCTGCGCCCTCGCCACGGCCCAGCCCGCCGCGGCCGACCCGCTGTCCGACACGAACGGCTTCTACGTCAACACCGCCTCGAACCCCGCCACATGGGTCGCGGCACACCCCACCGACGCCCGCGCGGCCGCCATCCGCACCCAGATCGCGGAACAGCCGATCGCCGCCTGGTTCACCACCGGATCCACCGGTTCGCAGGTCGCGAGTTACGTCGGGAAGGCGGCAAGTCACGGTCAACTGCCCGTGCTCGTCGCCTACAACATCCCCGGCCGTGACGCCTGCGGCGGCCAATCCGGGGGCGGCGCCGGGAGCGTCGCCGCGTACAAGACGTGGATCTCCACGTTCGCGGCGGCCATCGCGGACCGTCCGGCCGTCGTCGTCATCGAGCCGGACGCGCTCGGCGACTTCGACTGCATGAGCGACGCCCAGATCCAGGACCGCCTGGGCATGCTCACGTACGCGACCCAGATGCTGAAGGCGAAGGCGCCCGACACCTGGGCCTACCTCGACGCGGGCAACGCGGGCTGGACCGACGCCGCGACCATGGCCGGACGGCTCAAGGGCGCGGGGATCGCCAACGTACGCGGCTTCGCCGTCAACGTCTCCAACTACTACTCGACCAGCGCCTCGACGACCTACGCGAACGGGGTGAACGCGGCACTCGGCGGCGGCTCGCACTTCGTGGTCGACACCAGCCGCAACGGAAACGGGAAGCTGGCCGGCGAGTGGTGCAACCCGGCCGGACGCAAGCTCGGCACCCGCCCGCAGGAAGGAGGCGGCGGCGACATGCTGCTCTGGGTCAAGACGCCGGGCAACTCGGACGGCCAGTGCGGCATCGCTCCCGACGTCCCGGCCGGAACCTTCAGCCCGGACCTGGCCACGCGCCTGATCAACGGCACCTGACAGGACGGATCGACGGGTGGGCCCGCCCGCACCGGGCCCACCCCGTCGGGCTCAGCCGTGCGGTCGTGTCAGGGGGTGACGACGGGGAAGGCCGTGTCGGGCCTGGTGACGTAGGAGAGGAGTCGAGCGAGGAGCGACGCGTCGCCGTCCGTGGTGATGCCGTCGAGGCCCTTTCCGGCGAGGACGCCGAGGAGTTGGGGCTTGGTGAGGGTGAGGGTGAGCCCCGCCTCGGTCCTGGGAGCGGTCAC
Organism: Streptomyces sp. NPDC001904; assembly: GCF_040297005.1. NCBI lineage: Bacteria > Bacillati > Actinomycetota > Actinomycetes > Kitasatosporales > Streptomycetaceae > Streptomyces > Streptomyces sp. NPDC001904. The sequence continues at coordinate 74,206 of NZ_JBEOYI010000012.1, forward strand.
CGTGCGGTGGGTGAGGGCGCCGTTGTGGAGGGTGAGGCGGTGGCGGCGGTCCTCGTCGGTGAGGACGAGGTCGACGGTGAGGTCGTCGGCCCAGGCGCGGGGGCCGTCGATGCGGATGGCGATCGAGTCCAGGACCATGTCGGTCGTCAGGGCCATCGCCATCTCGGGGTTGGTGGTGTCCAGGGTGATGGCGTTGACGCCGTGGCGCAGCTCCATCGCCGAGGTGAGGTAGAAGTTGCGCCAGGTGCCGTTCTCCGAGCCCTGGCCGAGCCGGTCGTAGACGCCGGCCAGGGTCTGCTTCGCGTCCGTGTTGTCGGGGGCCGCGAAGACGACGTGGTTGAGGAGGGTGGCGGCGAAGCGCAGGTCGCCCGCGTCGACGTACTCGCGGGCCTTGGCCAGGGCCTGGTCGGGGCCGCCGAGGGCGTCGACGTAGCGCTTGGCGAGTTCGACGGGCGGGTGTTCCCACAGGTGGGCGACGTTGCCGTCGAACCAGCCCAGGTAGCGCTGGTAGATCGCCTTGATGTTGTGGTTGACCGAGCCGTAGTAGCCGCGGGCGTGCCAGGAGTTCTCCAGGGCCGGGGGCAGCTGCATCTGTTCGGCGATCTCCGGGCCGGTCAGACCGTCGTTGAGCAGGCGCAGGGTCTGGTCGTGGAGGTAGGCGTACAGGTCGCGCTGGGTGGAGAGGAACGTGACGACGTTGTCGCGGCCCCAGGTGGGCCAGTGGTGGGAGGCGAACGCGACGTCGTAGCCGTCGCCGAAGTACTCGATGGCCTCGTCCAGGTAGCGGGCCCAGATGCGGGAGTCGCGGACGACGGCGCCGCGCAGGGTCAGGATGTTGTGCAGGTTGTGCGTGGCGTTCTCCGCCAGGCACAGGGCGCGCTTGTCCGGGAAGAGGAAGTTCATCTCGGCCGGGGCCTCGGTGCCGGGGGTGAGCTGGAAGACGATGCGGACGCCGTCGACCGTCTCCTCCTGCCCGGTGCGGGTGATGTCGAGGGTGGGCGGGATGAGGCTGATCGTGCCGTTCGAGGTGGTCATGCCCAGGCCGGCGCTGATCTGGCCGTCGGCCGATTTGGGCAGCCGGTCGCCGTACATGAAGATCGCGCGGCGGGTCATGGCGTTGCCGGCGTAGACGTTCTCGCTGACCGCGTGCTCCAGGAAGCCTTCGGGGGCCAGGATCGGCACGCCGTCCTCGGCGCCGCGGGGCAGGACGCCGCGCGAGCCGCCGAAGTGATCGCCGTGGGAGTGGGTGTAGATGAGGCCGGTGACGGGGCGCTCGCCGCGGTGCTGCCGGTACAGGGCGAGCCCTGCGGCGGCGGTCTCGACGCTGAGGAGCGGGTCGATGACGACGACGCCGCGCTCGCCCTCGACGAGGGTCATGTTCGACAGGTCCAGGCCGCGGATCTGGTAGATGCCCTCGCACACCTCGTACAGGCCCTGGCGGGAGCAGAGCTGGGCCTGGCGCCACAGACTCGGGTTGGCCGTGTCGGGGCACTCGCCCTTGAGGAAGTCGTAGGCGTCGTTGTCGTAGACGACGCGCCCGTCCTCCGCCTTCACGACTGCCGGAGTCAGGGCGTCGATGAAGCCGCGGTCGGCGTTCTCGAAGTCGGTGGTGTCCTCGAAGGGCAGGGCGCTCATTGCTGACTCCGTTCAAAGGCCCGTTCGACGAAAGGAAACGGGATCCTTCATCTCAACATCGCCCCGGTCGAGCCGCATGTCGGCGGCTGTCACGGCTGCCGGGCGATCCATGACTCGCCCTCGGACACGGCCCGCTCCAGCGGGGCGAAGATCGCGCCGTCAGCGGGGACGACACCGCCGGGGCCGAGGTCGCGGTCGAGGCCGGTCGCCGTCAGGAGGCGCACGAGGCCGGGTTCTGCACCTGCCAGGATCAGGCGGCCGCCGTGGGCGTCGAGGTCGTGGACGTAGCGGCGGAGCACCTTGACGACGGTCGAGGACGGGACGTCGGGGACGCCGCGCATGACGAGGACCAGCACGGCGCCGCGGGCGTCGTCGGAGCTCGGGAGCATCGCCTCGATGCGGTTCATCTCGGCGAAGAAGCTCACGCCGTCGTAGTAGAGGACGGTGACCTGCCCGGGCGGGAGTTTCTCAGGGGGCTCGCCGGTGTCCCAGTCGCCGCTTTCCGGGTCGCGGGTGAGGGCGACGAGGCGGGCGCGGCGGGCGGCCTGGGCGCAGTACAGCAGCAGGGAGAGGACCGCGCCGAGGATGATCGCCTGCTGGAGCGGGAGCTGGGTGGTGGCGAGGAAGGTGAGGATCATCGCGCCCGACGACATCCAGGAGGTGCGCAGGACCAGCAGGATGTCGTGACGCTTGCCCCAGATCAGTTCGCCGCCGACGACCAGGATCAGGCCGCCGATCACCGGCATCGGAATGTGCTCGGCGAGCGAACCGCAGACCAGGACGATGAGCGCGAGCAGGATGCCGGAGAAGATGCCGGCCCAGCGGGTGCGGGCGCCGGCCGAGACCGCGACGCCGGTGCGGGACAGAGAGCCGCCCGAGGGCAGGGACTGGAAGAGCCCGCCCGTGATGTTCGCCAGGCCCTGGGCGGCGAAGTCGCCGTTGACCGAGGAACGGGAGCCGTCGGGGTTGGGGACGGACGGGCCGATGCTCGCCGCCTGGGCCAGGCCGACCAGGGCGACGGCCACGGCCCCGCCGAGCAGATGCGGCACGGCGGAGAGGTCGGGGGCGGAGAAACCGGGCAGGGCGGCAGGGATGTGCGCGATGTCGTGGACCAGTTCGACGTCCGTGCCGAGCAGGGCCACCGCGACACTGGCCACGATCATCGCGATGAGCAGGGCCACGGCTTCGAGCCGGCGGACGAGACGGGCGAGCGCCCAGACGGCGATCGTGGCGATGGCCACGAGGGCGGCGGACAGCTTCCACTGGCCGATGTGGGCGAGCCAGTCGCCCAGCTGGTAGAGGCGGTTGTGGCCCTGGGGCTTGTAGGCGGTGGCGTCCTTGAGGACGCCTGTGATGATCTGCAGGGCGATGCCGGTGGAGAAACCGGTCATCACCGCGTTCGACACGAACGACATCACCGCCCCGAGCCGCAGAGCGCCCATGAGCAGCATGACGACTCCGGCCATGACGGTCAGGGCGGCGATGTTGCCCGTGCTCTTCGGGTCAAGGCCCGCATCCGACAGCACGCTCTGCGAGGTCAGCGCGATGGCGCTGGTCAGCGTGGTGACCATCAGGACCGTGCGGGAGGTCAGTGAGCCGACGATCGCCGGGACGACGCCCGCGTACAGGCCGGCCACCGGGTTGAAGCCTGCGATGGCCGCGTAGGCCATGCCCTCGGGGATGGAGAACAGCCCGGTGACGAGGCCGGAACTGGCGTCGGACGGAGTCGGCCTGCCCAGCCGGGACCGCCCCTTGCGCGCGGCCCGGGCGAGCCGGTCTCGCCAGGTCAACACAGCAGGTCTACGCACAGGGACACGTGAGGACCAGCCTCCCCTTCATCGGCGACGGGTTCGTCGTTGCTGGACGCGGCACGTTGCTACGGCGTGCTGATGCCGAAGTGCGCGTCGAACGGTTCGAGGACGGTTCCGTAGGAGGCCAGAGCGCTCTCGTCGCCGTCTAGGGTCACGGCATCGATCTGCTGTGCGCGCTCCGGTTGCAGCAGGACCGCGGCCAGGGCCTGTTTCGGGCCGGAGACGGTCAGGGCCGCGTCCGGGTCGTGGCCCGCACGGGCGTTGAGGACGCCGTTGCGCACCCACATCGTCCATCGGTCACCGCTGTCCATGAAGGTGAAGTTGATACGGACGTCGACATCGGCGGCGCGCTCGCCGACGACGTGGACGCCGGCGAAGTCGAAGAGGAGACCGATGGGCATGGCGAGAATGGTGTCCTGGCTGCCGGTGGCGACCTCGCCCTCCGTGCGTACGCCCTCGCGCAGCTCCATGGCAGCCGTCAGGAAGATGGCCCGGTACTGGGTGTTCTCCTGCTGGTAGCCGAGCTGCTCGTAGGCGTCGGCCTGCAGATTCTTCGCCTCCGTGTCGTCGGGGTCGGCGAACACGGCGTGATGCAGGACCTGAACCGCCCACCTGTAGTCACCGGCGTCCAGGGCCGTCCGCCCCTCCTCGAGGATCCGGTCCCGCCCGATCAGTGCGACATGACGCCGGGCGTGGTCGGAGGGCAGGAGCGGAAGAATGGTGGCGGGGTCGCCGTCCCAGAAGCCGAGTTCCTTGTGGAAGACGGCGCGCACATTGTGATGCAGCCCGCCGTGGTAGTAGCGGCTGTACCACTTGCGGCCGATCGCGTCCGGAAGCTCGACCTGCTCGGCGGCCTCCAGCGGAGTCAGGCCCTGGTTGGCCAGGCGCAGCGCCTGGTCGTGGATGTACTTGTACAGGTCGCGCTGGTTCTCCAGGAACGTGACCACGTGGTCGTTGCCCCACACGGGCCAGGTGTGGGGCCCGTAGTGGACTTCCACGTCCTGGCCCCACCGCACCAAGGTCTCGTCCAGGTAGCGGGCGAAGTTGCGCGCGTCACGGGTCCGGGCGCCGCGGATGGTCTGGATGTTGTGCATCGTGTGATTGGCGTTCTCCGCGCAGGTGAGAGCCTTGATCGCCGGAATCCAGATGTGCATCTCCTCCGGCGCCTCGGTGTCGGGCGCGTACAGGAACTCGAACTCCCAGCCGCCCAGCGTCCGTGTCTCCCCGGTTCTGGTGATCGGATCGGTGGGGGAGATGTAGGAGAAGCGGGCGTTCATTCCGTCGTTGTTCGCGCCGATCCCACCCGTGATCAGTCCGCAGTCGCAGCGCGGCAGGAGCAGACCGAAGGTGTAGGCCATGCGGCGGGACATGGCGTTGCCCGTGATCACGTTCTCGCCGATGGCGTGCTTGTCGAACGACTCGATCGTGCCCGGGGCGACGATCGGCACCTTGCCGCTCTTCACGTCCGCCTCGTCGATGAGCCCCTTGACGCCGCCGTAGTGGTCGAAGTGCGTGTGGGTGTAGATGACGGCCACCACGGGCTTGTCGTTGCCGGTCTCGCGCCGGAACAGCTCCAGGCCGAGCCGTGCGTGGTCGACGCTGAGGCCGCAGTCGACGACGACCAGGCCGTCGGGGGCGTCGACGATGGTGATGTTGGCACTGAGCCGGATCTGGTAGAGCCCGTCGACGACTTTGTACAGGCCGGCCCGCTTGATGACCTGGGACTGTCGCCACAGGCTCGGGTTCACCGCATCCGGTGCGGGAGCGTCGTCGGTGACGTAGTCCAGAGCGGGGCCGTCGAAGACGACCTCGCCGTCGTCGTTGCGCAGCACGCCCTCGAAGGCGGCCATGAAGCCGCGGTCGACGTCCGCGAAATCCTGCCGGTCGTCCAGCGCGTACCGGCCCGCGGCCGCACGGTTGACCGAGGTGGTGTGCTCGGACGCGGGCTTCGGTTCGTACGCCATGTCAACCAGTCCGTTTCGTGCGAGCAGCCTCGCTGCCCGCCACTGCCGGGCAGCCCTGTCGCCCAGTCCCTCATGCAACCCGAACCTCCGCCACCCGACGGAGCCGGGCCGCGGCCGGTGCGGGTTCGGACCGGCTCGTAACATGGAGGCGTTCACGGCAAGAGCTTCAGGCGGAGGAAGCCGCGGGTGTTTTCGGTGGAGGCCCGGCAGGTCGGGCACAGCGTGGTCCTGGCGTTGCGCGGTGACTTGGACTACGACAGCGCCGCGCAGCTGCACGAAGCCCGTGAGAAGGTTCTGATGCCGGGACGGGGCGGGGGGCCGGTAGTGATCGACTGCGCTGGTCTGCTGTTCTGCGACTCCTCCGGTGTCAGCGCCTTCATCCGGCTGCACCGGCAGCTGGCCTCCCAGGAGCGGGCGCTGCGCCTGGCGTCCGTGCCGTCGAAAGTGTCCCGTCTGTTCGAGCTGACGGGTTTGGACCAGGTGTTTTCTGTGCACACGGACGTGCGCGGGGCTCTGGCCGGTGACCTGCGTGTCGTTGATGGCGCTGTTCCGGACGACCCGGACCAGCCGGATGAGGAGCGGCACGGATGACGCGGGTACCGAAGCAGCAGCCCGGCGATCCCGCTGTGGCGTCGGGTGGTGAGGTCGGGGCCGCCGACGTGGGGATGGACGAGGACCTGCGGGCGCTGTTCGGGCAGTCCACGGCCGTGTTCGCTTCGCTGTCCGGCCCTGCGCACATGGTGGAGGCCGCGAACGACGCGTTCTTCACGGCGATCGGCGGCGGGCGCACGCGGACCGGCCTGCCGCTGGGACAGCTGATGCCGGAGCTGGTCGCGCAGGGCTTTGTCACGGTGCTGGACCGCGTGTACCGCACCGGCAAGCCGTTCACCGGAAGTGATGCCCGGGTGCTGCTGGGGCACGGCGCGGCGGCTCGGGAGGCGTTCTTCGACTTCACCTACGAGCCTCGCTTCGATGTGGGCGGCAATGTCACCGGTGTGCGCCTGATCGGCGTGGAGACCACCCAGGTCAGGCAGGCCCATCGGCTGACCGCTGAACACCGGGCGCTGCTGGAGCAGATCGCCCGCCAGGCCCCACTGCCCGACGTGCTCGACGGCATGGCACGCGTCATCGAGGAGCTCGCGCCGGAAGAGGTACTGGTGTCGGTGCTGCTGGCGGACGCCGACGGACGGCACCTGCGCCACGGCGCGGCCCCGAGCCTGCCCGACTTCTACAACCGGGCCATCGACGGCATCGCCACCGGCGAGGGCGTGGGCTCGTGCGGTACCGCCGCTCACCGGCACCAGCCAGTGATCGTCACCGACATCGCCACGGACCCGTTCTGGGACGACTTCCGGGCCCTGGCCGTTCAGGCGGGCGTGGCTGCCTGCTGGTCCACTCCGATCCTGGCGCGCGACGGCGCACTGCTGGGCACCTTCGCGATGTACCACCGCGTCCCGCGCAGCCCGCAGGACGCCGACCTGGCACTCGCCCGCGTCTTCGCCGACACCGCGGCCCTGGCGATCGAGCGCCACTACGCCGAACAGGCCCGTACCACCGCCCAGGCACGCGAGCAGGCGGCCCGGGACGACCTCGCCTTCCTGCTGACGGCCAGCACCGAGCTGACCTCCGACCTGAACGACACGCAGGTCCTGTCCCGGCTGGCCGCCTCGGGCGCACCCCGCCTCGCGCCGCTGTGCGCCGTCGACGTCATCCGCAACGGGCGGGTCCACCGCATCGCCACCGCGGCTCCCACCGAAACGCAACAGAGGCTGTTGGCCTCCCACATCCCCGTCTACGACGCCGACGACGACGCCGTCGCCCGCGTCCTGGCCTCCGGGACCAGCGAGGTCGCCCGCCGCACCCCCACCGGCCCCGGCCCCTGGCACGAACTGGGCGTCACCGGCTACCTGTGCGTCCCGCTGATGGACCGCGGCACCGCCTTCGGCACCCTCACCCTGCTGTCCACCGGCGAGCACACCTTCGACGGTCACACCGTCTCCCTGGCCGAGGAACTCGCCCGGCGAGCCGCCTCCGCCGCCCGCAACGCCCGCCAGTACACCCACCGCCACGCCCTCGCCCGCGATCTGCAGGCCGGCCTTCTCCTGCCCGACCTCCCCACGGTGCCCGGCGCCGACATCGCCACCTACTACCACCCCGCCGGCGAAGGGCTGGACATCGGCGGCGACTTCTACGACCTCTTCCCCCTCGACGACGGCCGCTGGGCCTTCATGCTCGGCGACGTCTGCGGCCGCGGCGCCAAAGCCGCCACCACCACCGCCCTGGTGCGCCACACCGCCCGCGCCGTCGCCCCCCTCGTGCCCGGCCCGCACGCGGTCGTCACCGCCGTCAACCGGGCACTGATCACCCGGCCCGACAGCCACGGCACCGGCTTCGTCACCCTCATCTACGGCACCCTCACCCCCACCGGCCACGGCCTCGACCTCGACATGGTCCGGGCCGGCCACACCCTGCCCCTCCACCTCGGCAACGACGGCACGCCCCGCCCCGTCGACATGCCCGGCTCCCTGCTGGGCATCGCCGCCGACATCCACCTCACCCCCGTCCACCTGCACCTCGACCCCGGCGAGAGCCTGCTGCTCTACACCGACGGCATCTCCGAAGCCCGCGACGCCGCCGCGGAGCAGTTCGGCGAACACCGCCTCGCCCAGGCGCTGACCGGCACCCTCCACCAGCCCGGCGCCCGCCACGTCATCGACACCCTGACCAAGGCCGTCCACGCCTTCACCGGCGGACACGACATCGACGACGACCAGGCCGTCCTCGTCCTGACCGCATCGACCTGACACCTTCTCCGTACCGGCCACGCCCCGTGAGGGGGAGCAGGAGCCGCCCTGATCGCGAACCACGGTCTGAAGCGGCTCTTGCGATCAACCAGTTCTCCGGGACCAACGGCGCCTACGGGCCCGACTCCGCCATGGCCTGCATCGAGCCGCCACACCGAGCCTTGACCTGCGAGCGTCGAAGGGCTGAGAGACCCCGCAGTTCTCCGAACCGGACTGCCGTCGTGCGTATCACTCAGGTCGGCCGGGCGGTGGGCCTGAGGCCGTCCATCAGGAGATTCAGCAGACGGCCTGCCTGAGCTTCGCGCTCGGGGCGGGGAGCCACGGTGAAGATGCCGATGAGAGAGGCGGCGATGTCCTCGGCGGTGACGTCGGAGCGGAGGTCATCCGCCGCACGGCCGGCGTCGAGCATCGTGGTGATGGCGGTCAGCAGCTCGGTGCGTGTCTGCGCATGGGCGATCTCGCCCGTTTCGATCATCGCGAGCAGCGTGTCGAGCATGCCGTTCTTGGCCGCGATCCAGTCTCCGAACAAGTCCATCCAGCGTCGCAACGCCGCGGCGGGGGGCATCCGGCCGAGCAACTCGTGCGCGCCGGCCGTCAGCCGCACGACCTGGTCCCGGTACACCGCGTCGACCAGTGACTCGCGGGTCGGGAAGTGCCGGTAGAGCGTCGCGATGCCGACCCCGGCCTCGCGGGCGATCGCACGCATCGACGGCTCGGGGCCGGCCGACGCGAAGACGCGGGTCGCCACATCGAGCAGTTGGTCGCGGTTGCGGGCAGCGTCCGCCCGCGGCGCGCGTATCTGCGGCGCACTGGAAACGGAACGCGTTCCGTTTGTGTTACGGTCGTCCATGTAAACGGAGCATAGTCCGTTTCGGTGCGTTCGCAGGACGAGGAGGGCAGACGTACATGCAGGAACAGAGCAATCAGCCGTCGCCGGACCATGGCAAGGCAGTCCGGCTCGACGCATTCGGTGGGCCCGACGTCCTGGACGTCCGCGAGGTTCTCGCGCCGCAGGCCGGCCCGGGACAGATCCGTGTGCGGGTCACCGCGGCCGGTCTGAACCCGATGGACTGGTTCATGACCTCCGACGCGGACACTGCCGCCCGGTTCGGTCTGACCTTGCCGGCCGGGTTCGGAACCGACTACGCGGGAGTGGTCGACCAGGTCGGCGACGGGGTGAGCGACTTCGCGGCCGGCGACCGAGTGTTCGGAGGCGCGCTCTCCCGTGCCGTCGCTGACTTCGTGGTGGTCGATGCGGGCGGCGAGACGGCGGCGAACGAGGCCCACCACACGCCCGACGGAATCGACGACCGTATCGCCGCCACTCTCACGATCGCGGGCCGCACGGCATCCGCCGCCCTCGCCGCAATCGCCCCCGGCCCGGACGACACCGTACTGATCGGTGGCGCGGGAGGCGGGGTCGGGGTGTTCGCCGTCCAACTGGCACGGATCGCCGGAGCGCGCGTGATCGGGACCGGATCACCGTCGTCGGCCGATTACCTGCGGGAGCTCGGAGCCGAGCCGGTTGCCTACGGCGACGGCCTGGCCGACCGGGTCCGAGCCCTCGCTCCCGATGGCGTCACCGCCGCCATGGACCTCCACGGGGTGGAGACAGTGCACGTCGCACGGGAGATCGGCGTCCAGGACGACCGCATCTGTACGATCGCCGCGCAGGTCGACGGTGTGACGGCGGCCAACGGTGCCAACGCGGTTCCCGGCGCGCTGGAAGAGATCGCCCGCCTGGTGGCGGCAGGCCAACTCCACGTGCCGATCGCGGAGAGCTTCCCGGTCGAGCAGATCCGCCGCGCGGTCGAACTCCAGGCCGGTCGACATGTGCGCGGCAAGATCGTCATCGACCTCTGATGACGCTGCCGACGGATCATGGTCGATGCCACGGGCGGATCGCCCCCCCCCGCGGTGTCAGCGCCCGGGAGCGGTAGCCCCGCTCGGCCGTGGACTCGCGCCGGGGCTCGTGGTGTTGGGCTCTACGCGACTCTCGGGCATGTCCCGAGTCCCGCACGGGACACGGGACATGGAGGCGATCAGCGGGTGCCGAGTGTTCCGCCGTACTTCAGGGCGCTCGACGGTGCGGGCAGGCCGAGCTTGCGGGGGGTGACATCGTAGGAGCCGTCGGCGGAGGCCGCGGGGAGTACCCAGACGCCACCCGATCCGGCGTTCTCACCGGGTGATCCGACGGCGATGTCCGTGGCGCCGTCGTGGTCGTAGTCCCCTGTCGCGAGCGCGGCGCCGAACGCGTCGCCCGGCTCGGCGGCGCCTGGAACGCCCGGGGTGTTCTGGTGGAACGCCACCGAGTGACCCGCGCCGTTCGCGTCGACGAGCCCCTTCGGGCCGCCCAGAAGCAGCGTCGCGGCGCCCGCCCCGGCGCGCTCCCCGATGGCCTCGCCCGGCGCACCCGCGATCAGGTCGTCGCGGCCGTCACCGTTGACGTCCGCCGCGGCGAGGGCCGCTCCGAAGTGGTCGTCGATCTCGGCGACACCACGGACCCCGGGGGTGTCCTGACTGAGGGTCTGCTGGCGGTAGCCGAAGTTCCAGGGGATGCCGGCGCCGTAGTGGATGTGGATGCCGCCGCCCAGGGCGAGTTCTTCCGGGCCGCACGGGTCGTCGATGTTCTCGTCGGCGATCTCCCGGCATTCACCGAGGGCCAGGTCGTCGTGGCCGTCCCCGTCGAAGTCGCCGGTGGCCAGCGCGGAGACGCCGGCGTTGTCGGTGTTCCAGAAGTTGGCGAGCGACTTCTCCTCGGCGGACCAGCTCCACAGGCGTACGTGCGACTGGGTGAAGGGGGTCGTGGACCAGTACCCCGTGGCCAGGTCGGCGACGCCGTCGTCGCTGCCGTCCAGGTCTCCGACCGCCAGGACGGGCGCGCGTCCGCCCATGGCCCCGGTGAACACGGTGGTGGCGGGACCGCCGGCACGCTTCAGCACGACCTTGTCCGTCGCACCGATCGCGACGTCCGTTCTGCCGTCGCCGGTGAGGTCGGCCGCCGCCAGGGACTTTCCGTACGCGGCCGAGGACGAGGGGCCGTTCAGGACGGTGGCGCCGGTGCCCAGGCCGCCCCTGGCGCCGTGCAGGACGGCGACCGTGCCGGCGTCGGCGCCCGCGCCGCCGACGTCCTCACCGGGGACCCCGATGACCAGGTCCGCCCTGCCGTCGCCGTTCATGTCGGTCACGCTCACCGCGGCGCCGAACCGGTCGCCCTTCTCAGGGGTACCGGGAACACCGGGTGTCGCCTGGGTGACCCGGGTGTCGCCGCCCGTACCCAGACCCTTCGGTCCGCCCCAGACCACGTCGACGTATCCGGCCTTGGCCTTGCCGCCGACGGCGCCGTCCGGCACGCCGACGGCGAGGTCGGCGAAACCGTCGCCGTTGATGTCGCTGGTGAACGCTGTCGGGGTGGCCGCGGTCGCGGGCGCTGCGAGGGGCAGGCCGGCGGTGGCCGCGGCGGCGACCGTCACTGCTATGGCGTACGTCCGTATGCGCACGGGGGCTCCAACTCGGTTGCAGGCACAGGGCACTCCTGTGACAGCTGAGCGGGCGTCGAGGTTGTGCTGGGATTGTTCCGGGGTTCACCTCGGATTCACGGGTCGGGAGCGTTTGCCCCGTCGAGCAGTTCCCTCACGATGTCCGCGTGCCCCGCGTGCCGTCCGGTCTCTTCGACGAGATGGATGAGCATCCAGCGGAGGTTGGCCTGGCCGGAGCGGTAATCGGGGCGGCGGCCGACGTCGTCCAGGGAAGCCGTGGCCACGATCTCGTTGCTTCGGGCGCACTGGTCCTCGTACTCCGCGAGCAGCTGCTTGAGCAAGATGCCGTCGGTACGCCAGTTGGCGTCCTCGTCCGTCTCGTCGAAGGACGGGTTCTGCGTCGTGTCGCCGCCCAGGAACAGCACCTCCAGCCAGGTGTGCTCGACCCAGCGCATATGGCTGATGAGGCCGGCCATCGTCATCGCCGGTGAGGTCGGGATGACGGGGCGGTGCGCGTCTGCCTCGCTCAGACCCTCGCATTTCCATCTCAGGATCTGCCGTTGCAGATCCAGCCAGCCGGTGAGCGCGGTGCGCTCGTCGGACTGCAAGGGGGGACGTTCGAGTGAAGGTGCCATCCCTGCGGACGTTAGGGCGCCCGATCTCTGACTGTCGCCCGATTTTCGACTCAAGATCCGTCGGACAGCCCCTGGGCGACTGCGTCCGTGGCCGGCCATGCCCCGCGCCCCAATAGATCGAGGACGAGCGCGGCGATGTTCCACGCGTCGTCTTCTCCACGGTGATGGCGTCCCTCGAGCGGCAGTCCGGCGATCTGCAGGGCGCTGTCCATGCCGGGTTTCTTGCTCAGCCCATGGGCCGCGGCGAATACGGCCTTCGCGTTGGTGTGGGTGCGCTCCGTTGGATGGCCGAACGGGTAGGCCGTCCCGTCGGCCTGACACTGCCGGGCGAACTGCCGACGGTCGTACTCGCCCCAGCTTGCCCAGGGACGCTCCCCAGCCTCGAACTCCTCGGTAAGAATCCGGCAGGCCTCGGCGAACGTGACGCCCCGTTCCACCTCGGCTTGAGTCAGTCCCGTCAGCTCGGTGCAGAAGTCGCTCACCGACGACCGCGCAGGGCGGACGAGGACACGGTGCCGGGATACACGGCGTCGTGCCGGCACGTCCACGACGGTGAGACCGATCTCGATGATCTCGTTCACAGAGCCAGGCGGAGGCTGGCCGTCCCAGCAGGTGGCTTCCACATCGATGACGTTCAGCAGGACGGATTCGTGGAGCATGGGCCGAGAGTAGGGATGGGCGCCCGGTTCCGGCACTCGAATTTCTCCTGACCAGGTGCCTCTCGCGACATCCCTCGTTTCGTGATGATGATGGCGGATGCTGCGAACACACTGGCTGTGATCAGGGCTCTTCGGGCGCAGGGCGTGAAGACCGGGACTCTTCAGGGCGAGCCGGTGCAGTGCCTGACGGCGCAGGGCCAGGTGGCCTGTCGCACGGGGTACGAGCTCGAAGACGAGGACCGCCGGGACATGACGGCCTTGCAGGACTGGTTCGGTGTGGACCTCCTGGTCCGGGCGGGCGGAGGAGATCCTGGGCATTTTTGCGGGTGCCGGCTGCGTGCTGGTGGGCCCGATCGACGGTGAAGTCGGCCTAGACAGTCCATTCCATCCGGCCCACCGCGTCATCGCGGACCTGGACGTGCTCCAGTGGCTTCGCCCACGTCCCGTCCGCCTCCCGGCGGTCGAACCGCTCGTAGACCGGTCCGCCACGGCCCGTGCCGCTCGGATAGATCGCGCCAGGGCGCTCCGGTCCCACGCCGTATCCGTCAACGCGCTGCGATCGCTCACACGATCAATGATCGGAGCGCTCGTGATCGGACTCGCACGCGGGGCCCGCTACGAACCGGCTCAGCCGATAGGTGGTCGGCAGCGCCAGGCGACCGCACAGGGTGTCGATCCGGATCATCGAGCTGTCGATGCGTGCCGCCCGAAGACGGCGCAGGTGCGCGCGCAACTCTGCCTGGGTCCGAGTCTCGAAGAAGACTTCCCACCGCCCCACGTGCGGTGCAGTGCGAGCAGCAAGCCGCTGCCTCTCGGCCGCTTGTCGCCGCCTTCGTTTCCCTTGTCCTGGCATCGGCACAGAATCGCTGGCCGGCGTCAGAACGGCAAGGCAATTGGGCCGTGTACTACATCCTTCTGGCGCGGCTCAGGCCTGCCTGTGCGCCTCCACTGTCCTGCGCGGGTCCCAGCCCGGGCCCGGGATCGAGGCCAGCAGCAATTGTGTGTACGGGGTACTGGGCCGAGAGAGCACGGTGTCCGTCGCTCCGGATTCGACGATGCGCCCGTGCTGCATCACGATCAGGTCGTCGGTGACGCTGCGTACGACACCGAGGTCGTGGGTGATGAACAGGTAGGTGATGGCACTCTGTTCGCGGATGTCGGCGAGGAGGTTCAGGATCTGCGCCTGGATCGAGACGTCGAGGGCGGCGACCGCTTCGTCCAGGACGAGGATCTTGGGCCGGACTGCAAGCGCCCGGGCGATGGCGACGCGCTGGCGCTGGCCTCCTGACAGGTTGCGGGGCTTGGCGTCGGCGGCGCGTGAGCTGAGCTGTACCTGGTCGAGGAGCTCGCTGATGCGCGCGGGCCGGTCGACGCCGGGGTAGTGCAGGCGCAGTGTCTCGCCGAGCGCCTCGCGGGCGCTCAGCCGCGGGTCCAGGCTCTGCAGCGGGTCCTGGAAGACGATCTGGACCTGGCGGGCGCGGGCCAGGCGTCGGGCTCTGCCGCGAGGTGCCGTACGCGGTTGCCCGTCGACGGTGAGCGTGCCGCTGGTCGGGGCGTCCAGTCCGGTGATGACACGGGCGGTGGTGGTCTTGCCGGAGCCGGATTCGCCGACCACGCCGAGGGAGCCGCCGACGGGCACGGAGAAGGTGAGGTCGTCGACGGCGGTGAAGTCGCCGAAGCGTTTGGTGAGACCGCGTACGTCCAGTCGCGGTGGGTCCGTCTTGATCTCAGGCATGGAGGTCCAATACGGCGCTGTGGTGGCAGGCGACAGGGGAGTCGGGCGGTGTCCGGTGCCGGCAGAGCTCGGTGCGGTGGGCGCAGCGCGGTGCGAAGGCGCAGCCCGTGAGCAGGGTGTCCAGGTCGGGTGGGCCGCCGGCGATGGGTGTGAGCTGTCCGGCTTTGCGGTGCAGGCGGGGAGTGGCTTGCAGGAGGGCTGCTGTGTAGGGGTGTTGGGGGTGGGCGAGAAGACGGTCGGGGGTGGCGGTCTCGACGATGCGTCCGGCGTACATGACGCAGATGCGGTCGCTGATGGCGGCGGCGAGGTCGAGGTCGTGGGTGATGAAGAGCAGGCCCATGCGGAAGCGGTCGCGCATGTCGGCGAGGAGGGCGATGATCCCGGCCTGGGTGGTGGCGTCCAGGGCGGTGGTGGGTTCGTCGGCCAGCAGGAGTGGGGGGCCGGGCATGAGGGCTGCGGCGATGGCGACGCGCTGCAGCATGCCGCCGGACAGTTCGTGCGGGTACTGGCGCAGCACCCGTTCGGGCAGCCGGACGGCTTCGCACAGTTCGCGGGCGCGGATGGGCGGGTCGTCGGTGTAGGCGGGCCGCGCGTGTCGGGCGGACTCGATGAGGAAGTCCTCAATGCGGTGCAGGGGGTTGATGGCGGCCTGTGGGTTCTGGAAGACCATGGAGGCGCCGCGGGAGCGCAGTGCCCGCAGTTGGCCGGGGGACGCGGTGAGGACAGGGTGCCCGGCCGCGATGATGCTGCCGCTGGTCCGGGCGCCGGCGGGGATGAGTCCCAGGGCGCTGCGGGCGGTGAGTGACTTGCCCGAGCCTGATTCGCCGACGAGGGAGACGGTCTCTCCGGCTGCGACGGTGAGGGTGACGCCGGCCAGGACGGGGCGTGCCTGGCCCGGCAGTTGAAGGGTGAGCCGGTCGTACTGGAGGGCCGGGGCGCTGTCGGGGGTGGGCATGTCAGGACCTCCGGGCGACGGTGTCGGCGACGCGCTCGCTGACGACGTTGAAGGTCACCACGGTCAGGACGATGGCCAGACAGGGGATCGCGGCCGATAGGGGACTGGATTGCAGGATGGCGCTCTGGCCTTCGTTGACCATGGTTCCCCAGTCGGGTTCGAGGGGCGAGGTGCCGAGTCCGAGGTAGGACAGGGAGGCGAGATCGAGGAGGGCGTAGCCGAAGTTGACGGCGGACTGGGCCAGGACGACGGCGACGATGTTGGGCAGCAGATGGCGCAGGCACACCCACCAGCCGGAGAAGCCCTGAATCCGGTACGAGGCCAGGTACGGCTTGTTGATCTCGCTCAGGGCGAGGGAGCGGGCGAGGCGGCTGACGTACGGAATGTAGGCGACGGACAGCGCCAGAACGGGGGCCAGCAGCCCGCGACCGTAAAGAGCGACCAGCAGCATCGCCAGCAGCAGCCCGGGGAAGGCCAGCAGCAGTTCGCTGCTGCGGGACAGCAGAGTGTCGACGATGCCGCCGTGCCAGGCCGCGGTCACGCCGATCAACAGCCCCGCGGCGGTGGACAGGAGCACGACGAACAGGGGTCCTAGCAGCGAGGTGCGTGCGCCGATCAGAAGGCGGGAGAGGGTGTCGCGCCCGCTGATGTCTCCCCCCAGGAGACGGTGGACCGAAGGGTCGGTGAGGGCGGTGGAGAAGTCGATGCTGTTGGGATCGTGAGGGGCGATCCACGGGGCGAGCGCTGCGGCGAGGGTGACGACGCCGAGGAAGGCCGTACAGAGCGAGACCAATACGTTGCGGCGGGTCGTCAGGCGGCGCAGCAGCCGGTGATGCGGCAAGGAGAGGGGCGCGGGGGCGGTGCGGGTGCTCATGCGGTGCTCCTCGTGCCGAGCGTCGTGCGGGGGTCGACCAGCGGGTGGATCAGGTCGATCACGGCATTGACGCCGATGAACAGGGCGATGATGAGCAGGGAGACGGCCTGCACCACGGGGAAGTCCTTGATGGTGACGGACTTGGCGAGGAGATCGCCCAGGCCGCCGAGACCGAAGGCGTACTCGACGAGCACGGTGGAGATCACGAGGTTGGCGACGGCCAGTCCGCTCTGGGTGATGATGACGCCGAGGGCTCCGCGCAGCAGGTGGCGTCGGACGATGACGCGTTCGGGGACGCCCCGGGCGCGGGCGACGGTGGTGTGGTCCAGGGCGGCCTGTTCGATGATGCTGGCCCGCGTGACGCTGGAGATGACGCCGATGAACGGCAGCGCGAGCGCGATGGCGGGCAGTACCAAGTGCCACAGGGTGTCGAGCGCGCCGTCGCCTGCTCCCAGTGTCGGAAACCAGCCGAGCCGTACGGAGAAGACGGACAGCAGTGCGATGGCGGCGACGAACGAGGGGGTGGCGACCGCGGCGGAGGTCGCGACGCCGACCGCCGTGTCGACGGGGCCCCGGCGCACCGCGCCGAGCGTGCCCAGGGTGACGCCCACGACGACGACCAGCACCGTGGAGAGGGCCAGGAGTTCGAGGGTGACGGGGAGGCGGGAGGCGATGAGGGACGTCACGTCGGATCGGTACTGGATGGAGATGCCCAGGTCGCCGTGGAGGGTGCCGCTCAACCAGTGCGCGTACTGGGCGAAGAAGGGGTCGCCCAGGTGGTAGCGCTCACGGATCGCGGCGAGCGCTTCGGGGCTCGCGGCGCGACCGCCGAGCAGGAAGGTCTCGGGGCGGCCCGGGGCGATCTGTACCGAGGCGAAGATGAGGAAGGAGGCGATGAGGAGGGTCGCGAGGAGTTCGGCCACGCGCCGGGTCAAGAAGCGGATCATGGCCGCGTCCTTCGTGGTGCCGCACCGATGTCCGCGGCCCAGGGGTAGTAGAGATAGGAGATGGTGGTGGGGGCGCCGGTGATCCTCTTGTTCAGGAAGAGGCTGTTGGGCAGGGCGGCGACGGGGATGACCGGCAGGTCGCGGTCGGCCAACTGTTCCAGTCGTGCGGCGAGTTGGCGGCGCGTGGTCAGGGAGTACTGTGCGCTCGCCGCGTCGGAGAGTCGGTCGTAGGCGGGCGAGGAGAACCCGCCGTAGTTCTCGAACTCGCCGCTGCGCATGTTGGTGTAGAAGCCGAGCGGGTCGTTGAGGGACAGGTAGTAGGTGTAGGGGAACAGGTCGATGCCCTTGCGGGCCTGCGCGTCGCTGAACAAGGCGGTGAACGCGTCGGGAGCGATGGTCTTCAGGTCGACCTTCAGGCCGATGCGGGTCCCGGCGTCCTGCACTGCGGTGGCGAGCTGGGAGACGTCGGGGCCGATGGGGCTGGTCGCGATGGTGATCTTCTTGCCCGACGCGCCGGCCTCTCGGATCAGGTGCCGTGCGGCGTCGAGGTCGCGGCGGGTGGAGGGCCGGTCGTGATTGCGTGCGGCGCGGTCGGCCGCGGGCATCCCGTTCCATGTCTCGTCGGTGACCAGGGAAGAACTCGGAGTGGCGGAGTTGTGCATGGCGACGCGGGCGAAACCGGCGCGGTCCAGGGCCAGGGAAAGCGCCTTTCGTACGCGTACGTCGCGAAGGGTGCCCGTGAGGTGGGTGAGAGCGAGATTGATGGTGGTGAGACCCTCGCCGAAATAGACCGTTCCTTCGTCGCTGGCCCCCAGGCGCTCCAGGGACTCCGGCG
The DNA here is from genome assembly GCF_040297005.1 of Streptomyces sp. NPDC001904. Taxonomy (NCBI): domain Bacteria; kingdom Bacillati; phylum Actinomycetota; class Actinomycetes; order Kitasatosporales; family Streptomycetaceae; genus Streptomyces; species Streptomyces sp. NPDC001904. The sequence goes on from NZ_JBEOYI010000012.1 coordinate 92,539, forward strand.
GAGGGGCGTACGTGCCGTCGACCTCTCCGGTGAGCAGGGCGTTGGTGCGGGCGCTGGCGTCGGGAAGGAAGAAGAAGGTGACGGACGTGTTCCTGGCCGGCCGGCCCCAGTAGCCGTCGAAGCGAGTGAGTTTGATGGAGCTGCCGCGAGACCAGCGGGAGAGCGTATAGGGGCCGGTGCAGTCGAGGGTGCCGTCGGCCGTGCCGAAGCGGTTCTTCTCGGCGCGCATGGTGGCCGCGCTGGCGACCGTTCCCGCGCTGTTGGCCATGGCCTGGGGGAAGAGGGCGTCGGGTGCCTTGAGCCGGACGGTGATCTGCAGCGGTCCGCTCTTGCGGATCGAGCGGACGTTCTTGAAGTCCTCGGCCCAGTAGGACCCGGTCTTCGGGTCCATGTGGCGGCGCAGGGAGTACACGGCGTCCTCGGCGGTCAGGGTGCCGCCGTGCTGGAAGCGTACGTGGCTGCGCAGGTCGTAGACCCAGGTGAGTGGATCGGGGTGGCTGGCCTTGCGGGCCAGTCCCGGTTCCGTGCGCAACGAGGGCGTGAGGCGCATCAGGCTCTCGCAGACATTGGCCAGGACGGTGTTCTGCGGGTAGTCGAAGGCGTAGACGTAGTCCAGGACTGGTGGTTCGGCATACAGCGCCCAGCGGATGCCGTCGGTGTCCGCGCGGGCGGGCGGGGTGGAGGCGGACAAGGCGGGAGGAGAGCCGAAGGGCTGCGGACGGCCGCAGCCGGCGAGCAGCAGGATGGCCGTGAGCAGCGCGCCACTGCGCAGCAAGCGCGCTTGCCGCAGGTGGCGCAGGAGTTGATGCATGGGAGCTCCAGCGTGCAGGGTGGGACCGGCCGGGCCGGGCCTGCCGGGGGAGGGGCGGGGGCACCCACTTCCTATGTGGAAACCCCCGCCCCGCGCGGGGGCGTCAGGCGTCGACGGGGCGGGAGAGATCGCCGTACAGCTCGGGGCGGCGGGTGGAGATCAGGCCGAACTCGAGCCAGTCGCGCCGCTGGTCCAGGTCGAGGTCGGCCACGAGGACGGCGGGGCGATCGCGCGGGCCGCGCAGGATGACGCGGCCGTACGGGTCGGAGATGAAGGACGCTCCGTAGAAGGTGGAAGGGCCTTCCCGGCCGGTGCGGTTGGGCACGACCATGAACAGAGCGTTGGACAGCCCGTTGGCGCTGATGGCGTGCTCCCACATCGGGCGGGTGTCGAACTCGGGCATCTGCGGTTCGGAGCCGATCGCGGTGGGATGCAGCAGAATGTCCGCGCCGCGCAGGGCGTAGGTGCGGGCCAGTTCGGGGAACCATTCGTCCCAGCAGGTCGGGAACCCGAACCGGGCGCCTTCGATCCGGGCGATGGGGAAGTCGCTGTCGCCGGGACGGAAGCACAGGTCTTCGCGGTAGCCGGGGAACGCCGGGATGTGGTTCTTGCGGGTACGGGTGACCACCTGTCCGTCCGGCCCCGTGCACACCGCGGTGTTGTAGCCCAGGCCGCCGTCGGCCGCCCGCTCGTAGAGCGAGGCGGAGACATGGATGCCCAGCTCGGCCGACAGCTGTGAGATCAGCCGCACGGTGGGGCCGGACTCGACGTCCTCCTCCCACTGCTTGGCGCCCTGGGCCATGGGATCGTCGGTGTTGCAGAAGTACGGCGAGCGAGTCAGCTCCGGCAGGGCGACCAGGCGCGCGCCCTGTGCGGCGGCGCTGCGCACGCCGCTGCGCAGGGCCTCGTCGTGCGCGGCGGCATCAGGGTCCCACTTCATCTGGACCAGGCCGACGCGCAGCAGACCGCGGTCGGCGTCCAGAGTGCGGCCGGGGGATCCGAGAGGCGTTCCCAACGAGGTGAGCAGGTCATGGTGCACGGTGGTCAGCGCCTCTCGGTGGGGATCTGCTGGGTGATGCAGTGCACGCCGCCGCCGCCGAACGCGAGGGTGGGCGTCGGCACGGGGACGATCTTGCGCTCGGGCATGGCCTTGGCCAGCAGTTCCGCGGCTTCGGCGTCCTGCGGCTGTCCGGCGACCGGCAGCACACATCCGCCGTTGGGCAGATAGAAGTTGAGGTAGCCCACCTCGACGCGCTCGCCGTCCGCGTCGCCGTACGCGGTCTGGGACAGCGTCACGATGTCGAGCGCGCGGCCCCGCGCGTCGCGGGTGGCTTCCAGCACGGCGAGGTTGGCGCGCATTCGGGCGTAGTCGGGGTGACGCGCGTCGTCGGGCAGGCTCACCACGACGCGGCCGGGCGCGATGAAGGCGGCGACGCCGTCGACGTGTCCGTCGGTCTCGGTGTCCTCCAGGCCTCCGTAGGGAAGCCAGATCACCTTCTCGATGCCCAGCGTGCGGGCCAGTTCGGCCTCGATGGCTGCGCGATCGGCGCGCGGGTTGCGGTTGGGGTGGAGCAGGCACTGCTCGGTGGTGATGAGGGTGCCTTCGCCGTCGACGGTGATGGCCCCGCCTTCGAGAACCAGGCCCGAGTGCACCCGCTCGATGCCCAGCCGGTCCAGGACGAGGGCGGCGAGCCTGTCGTCGCTGTCGTACGGCCAGTGCTTGCTGCCCCAGGCGTTGAAGCGGAAGTCCACACCGAGGCGGCGGCCGCTGTCGTCGTGGACGAAGATCGGGCCGCTGTCGCGGGTCCATGAGTCGTCGAGCGGCAGCTCCACGACCTCGATGTCGTGGGCCGTCGCACGGTCGGTGAAGTGCAGGCGCACTGCCGCGGCCGTTCCCGGTGCCGTCACCATCAGCACGGGCTCGAACTCCGCGACGGCTCGGGCCACGGCCGCGTACTCGCTCTGCGCGGCGGCCAGCTGCCCGCCCCACAGTTCACTGCGGTAGGGCCAAGCCATCAGGCAGCCCTCGTGCCGAGCCCACTCCGCCGGCATGCGCACGCTTCGTACAGCCTGTGCACACATGGCGCACTCCTCTCACGGGCCACCGCGGGTGGCCGAAAACCAGTAGATGCGCCTCAGAATGAACCCTGACTGAAATTTCAGTCAAGAGGGTGGAGGTGATCGGATCCGACGCATGGTGGGCGAGAATGGCTGCGGAGAACCGTCAGGGAGGAAACCTCGAGTGTCAGATCGCCAGCGCACCATTCTCGAAGCGGCTGTACGGACCATCGCCCGCTCGGGTGTTCGCGGCCTGCGCGTGGAGGAGGTCGCCGCCGAAGCCGGCGTCTCCACCTCGCTGCTCTACTACCATTTCAAGGACCGGGCCGGTCTCGTGCGCCGCACCCTTGAGTTCGTCAACGACCGCGCGGGCGACTCGGCCGACCCCGCGGCCGCCGGGGACCAGAGCCCCCGCGGCATACTCGAGCACCAGCTCCTGATGGAGATCCAGGATTCCCCCACCGTGCGCGAGGATTCCACCGCCTGGGGCGAGCTGCGGGCCGCCGCGGTCTTCGAGCCGGATCTGCAGCCGACCCTCGCGCACTCCACGCAGGTGTGGGTCGAGGAGATCGCGGAGTCCATCAAGGCGTCCCAGCTCACCGGGCAGGCCCGCCGTGACGCCGACCCGCACGCCGCGGCGGAGCGCCTGACCTCGCTGGTCGAAGGACTCAGCGAGCGCTGGCTCAGCGGCTCGCTCGCCCAGGACCGTGCCGTCGTCCTGCTGCGCGGCGCCATCGAGATGGAGCTCGGGCCGACGCCGACGGAGCCCTGACCTTCCGGCGCGCCGCACGGAAGGTCACGAACTGCTGGCCGACCGTCCGGCTGTGGCCTATCGTGGAAACTGACTAAAATTTCAGTCAGGAGATGGATGATGCAGATGTCGAGACGCCGAACCCTCCAGGCGGCCTTTGCCGCCGTACTCGGAGCCACGGGGGCAGCGGCTTGCACGAAGAGCGACAGCAGCAGCGCTCTGGCCTCCACGCCACCCCGTACACGGCTGCCGAAGGAGGGCGACTGGCGCATGCCCGAGGAGTCGCATCCGCACGAGCTCACTTACATGGCATGGCCCACCCGCGACATCTGGAAGTCGGACACCGCCGACGTGCGCGACGACATCGCGGGGATCGCACGAGCCATCGCTGCTTTCGAGCCCGTGACGCTCCTGGCCAACGAACAGGACGTGAAGGCGGCGCGGCGCGCGTGCGGCACGGGGGTCGACATCCTGCCTGTCCCGGTGGACGACCTGTGGATGCGCGACACCGGCCCCAACTTCGTCCTCGGCGCATCAGACGTCGCAGGCATCGACCTCAACTTCAACGGATGGGGCGGCAAGCAGAAGCACGACCGTGACGGACGGGTGGCCCAAGAGATCCTCCACAGTGAGCGGATCGCCAGGATCCAGGCGCCGATCACCGGCGAGGGCGGCGGCATCGAAATCGACGGCCAAGGCACCCTGCTGGCAACAGAGAGCTGCTGGGTCAACGACAACCGCAACCCGGGAAAGTCACGTGGGGACATCGAAGACGCGATGAAGTCCCTGTACGGCGTCACCAAGGTGATCTGGGTCGACGGGGTGAAGGGACACGACATCACCGACTACCACATCGACGCGCTGGCCCGCTTCAGCGAGCCAGGCCTCGTCGTCATGAGCACCCCGCCCGAGGATGCCCCCGAAGACGTATGGACGAAGGCTTATGACCAGGCCCACAGCGTTCTGAAGAAGGCACGCGACGCCCGCGGCAAGAGCCTGGAGATCGTCGAGCTGCCGGAGCCGGCCGACCTGCGCGGTCACAGCGAGGACTTCCTCGCGAGCTACGTGAACTACTACGTGTGCAACGGCGGAGTCGTCATGCCCCGCTTCGGCGACGCACGCGCGGACAAGGACGCCCTGTCCATCGTGCAGGACCTGTACCCGGGCCGCGAAGTGGTCCAGGTCTCGGTCGACACCCTCGGCGAAGGCGGAGGAGGCATCCACTGCTCCACCCAGCAGCTGCCGAAAGCGCCGTGACATCGCCTGGCACATCCCCGTGCTGGTCATGGGATCGGTGTGCCTGTCCGCCGCACGGGTTGGTCCTTGGGTCGACGCAATGTGTTGGGACCCAGGCCTCGCGCAGGCCGTGCGGACCACTGTGGAGTCGACCGCGACCAGCCAGTCCGCATCCGCTTCCCGCTCGGCCTGGACCGCAGCGAGCATGCGGGTGACCGTGCCATCCAGCGCCCACCTTCGGAAACGTGTGTTCAACGACTGCCACGGCCCGAACCGGGCGGGAACATCCCGCCAGCGGCACCCGCACGGATCTTCCACACAATCCCGTTCAGCATCATCCGGTCGTCTGCACGAGGGCGACCGAACGATGCTGCCGGAAGGAACGGGCGTAACAACTCCCATTCCTCAGCAGCCAGTTCATAGCGGCGACTCACAAGACTCATCATCCGCACCACCACTTTGAAGACAGGCCCTAGGCCGGTACTACGGCCCGGCGGGGCGGGCGCGATCATGGGGTGCGTACGACCCGATCGTAGAACAGGGAATCTCATGACTCTGCAGGAAGGCCAGCGGGTCAAGCTGGCCGCCGATCTCCGTCTGACCGACCCGATCGAGGTGTCCGGAGCGGTCATCGGCATCCTTTCCCTTGCCTCCGACGCTGAGGGGACGGTGGAAGAAGTCGTCGAGCATGTCCGGGAGGAGGCCGATGTCCGTGAGTACGAGCGGCTCAAGTCGTTGCTCGACTCCTTCGGTGACGGCATGCCCCCGGAGAGCAAGAGGCAGCTGGAGCGGGAGGTCGGCGCCCTGCACCCGGCGTGGGTCGCGTTCCAGGAACAGGGGCCGTTGGTGACGGTGCAGGTCCGCTTCGACAACGGGCTCATCCTGAGTGCGTCACCGCAGGACCTCTACGTTCCCGTGTGAGGGCGGTGGCGAGGGGGCGCGTTCTCGCTGAACGGCATCCAGCGAGCGGCTCACGCACGCCGCAGGGCCTCCTGGCATTGGAGGTGGAGGCCCGTTTCGGGCTGGCGCGGGCAGCATCCAGTGAGCAGTCCGTACCTCTTACCATCCACGGCTGTTTCGACTGCTCTGACTGTGAATCAAGTTCTCCGTCGACAAGGTGACGTCACCGGGAGCCGAGGCGGTTGATGTCCTCGCTGTTGAGCACGCGGGGGCCCGTCCCCTTCCGGCCGACGACGGCGATCATCGCGCGTCCGAGGTGTTCGGTCGTCGTGGTGTGTCGCGGGGCGAGGCGGTGCAGGACGGGGTAGGCCCAGGACGTGAGCCGGTACAGCGCCCGGTAACTGGCCGTCCGGGACTTGGCGCCGTGGCGCGGCTGGATGTAGCCGGGGCGGAACATGTAGGCGTGGAAGTCCATCGCAAGGAGCGCGTTCTCCGTACGACCCTTGACCCGGGCCCACATCGCGCGCCCCTTTTCCGTGCTGTCGGTTCCCTCGCCCGAGACGTAGACGAAGGTCAGGGCGGGGTTGTCGGCGGCCGCCGCTCGGGCTGCGGCCAGTGTGCTGTCGAACGTGATGCGCGTGTACTCCGCTTCGTCGCGTCCGGCCGCCGAAGCGCCCAGGCAGTAGAAGCAGGCGTCCAGGCCCGTCAACTCGTCCTGGATCGAACGGAAGTCGGTGAAGTCGGTGTGCAGGACTTCGCGGATCTTCGGGTGGGTGAGGTTCAGGGGGCTGCGTACGACCAGCAGGACGTCGCTGATGCTGTCGTCGAGCAGGCAGGCGCGCAGGACGCCCTGTCCGACCATGCCGGACGCGCCGAAGATGACCACTCGCATGTCTGCTCCAGGGAGTTGGGCGGGGGAGGGTGCGCGGGTCAGGGACGCGCGCGGGTGAGGGCCCCGGCGATGAGGGTCGTCAGGTTCTCCTGCAGGGCGGGGGCGAAGTCCATCCGGTGCGTGGCCAGGGACGGGTCGTCCTCGTAGGCGGCGAGCATCGCGGCTGAGGGGCGGGCATGGGTCCACACCGCCCCGGCCGCCATGATCATCTGGCCCGCCAGCAGTTCCGCGTACTCGCCGACTTCGGGCAGGTGGGTGCGGGCCAGGGCGGCGAGGGCGGTGACGTTGCCGAGGGCGGCCCTCTTGTAGCGGGCGGCGACCTCGGGCGAGACGTTGTGTTCCAGGACGCCGGCCTGTGCGCTGAGCAGGTCGCACAGGATCCGCCGGTCGGCGAGGGTGCGGGTGAGGGTGGCCGCGAACTGCTCGCCCCGGCCGGTGACAGGTGCGGCGGCGTCGAGGGCCGCGTCCAGTTGCTCGGGCAGCTCGGCGTTCCACTGCTTCCAGGCGCGGTCGAGGAGTTCCAGCAGGATCGCTTCGCGCGACTCGAAGTAGCGCAGCACGTTCGACTTGGCCAGGCCGACCCGGCGGCTCAGCTCGTTGAGGCTGACCGCGCTCACGGACATCTCGTCGAGCATCGCGGCCGTGGTGTCGAGGATCGCCTGTCGCCGCACCTCGCGCTGCTCCTCGCTGCGCGCACGCTGGAAAGTCGTCATGCGCCCACTTTACAGACTCCCGGTCTTTTGACATCAGACCGCCGGTCCCTTACGTTGGAAGCACGTAATAGACCGGCGGTCTGAAAAGGCTCGTCGGTGCCAGCCGCCCTGCGGGACCGCCCGCTGCAGGCCGAAAGCGAGATGTGCCATGACGTCGTACGACAAGCTCTTCATCGGTGGCCACTGGGTCACCCCGGTCGGCTCGGAGGTCATCGAGGTCCACTCCCCGCACGACCGGTCGCCGGTGGGTACCGTCCCGCACGCGACCCCGGCGGACGTGGACGCGGCGGTGGCCGCCGCCCGGCAGGCGTTCGACCACGGTCCGTGGCCGCGGCTGACCCCCGAGGAGCGGCAGCGGAAGGTGGCGCGCTTCCAGGAGCTGTACAGCGCCCGCGCCGCCGAGATGGCCGCCCTGATCACCGCGGAGAACGGCTCGCCGATCGCGGTGACCACGGGCCTGAACGTGCACGGCCTCCCGGAGCAGACCGCCGCCTATCTCCGCGCGGCCGAGAACCTGCAGTGGGAGGAGCGTCTCGCGTCCGGTGCGCTGCTGCGCCGCGAAGCGGTCGGCGTGGTCGCCGCCGTCATCCCCTGGAACGCGCCGCACCAGTCGGCCCTGGTCAAGATGGTGCCCGCGCTGCTGGCCGGCTGCACCGTCGTGCTGAAGGCATCGCCGGAGACGGCGATCGACGCCCTGGCGCTCGCGGAAGTGTTCGCCGAGGCCGGATTCCCCGAGGGTGTCGTGTCCGTGCTGCCCGCAGGCCGTGAGACCAGCGAACACCTCGTCGCCCACCCGGGTGTCGACAAGGTCGCCTTCACCGGGTCGACCGCGGCCGGCCGCAAGATCGCCGCCCTGGCGGGTGGGCAGCTCAAGCGCATCAGCCTGGAACTGGGCGGCAAGTCCGCCGCGATCGTCCTGGAGGACGCCGACCTCCCCGCCGTCGCCGAGGGGCTGAAGTACCACTCCCTGGGCAACAACGCGGAGAACTGCCAGGCCCACACCCGGATCCTGGCCCCGCGCAGCCGGTACGAGGAGGTCGTGGAGGCGGTCAAGACGATGATGGAGTCGCTGACGGTGGGCGACCCGTCCGACCGGGCGACCTTCATCGGCCCGATGGTCCGCGCCGACCAGCAGCAGCGGGTGCGCTCGTACGTCGAACTCGGCGTCGCCGAGGGCGCCCGTCTGGTGACCGGCGGGCCGCAGGTGCCCGAGGGCCTTGAGGGCGGCTTCTACGTCACCCCGACGCTCTTCGCCGACGTCGACAACTCGATGCGCATCGCCCGCGAGGAGATATTCGGCCCGGTCCTGGTCGTGATCCCCTTCGACGACGAGGACGACGCGGTCCGTATCGCGAACGACTCCGAGTACGGCCTGGGCGGTGGCGTCTGGTCCGCCGACTCCGAGCGTGCCCTTGCCGTCGCCCGTCGCGTACGCACCGGTCTGATGCTCGTCAACGGCGCCACGCCCGCACTCGACGGCCCCTTCGGCGGTTTCAAGGCCAGCGGCCTGGGCCGCGAGTTCGGGGCTGTCGGCCTCAACCAGTACATCGAGTACAAGACCATCGCCGTCTGACCGCGCCCTGCGCCCTCAAGTGCCGGGGCCGCGAAGCCCCCTCCGCCTTCCCTCCCGACCGAGGAGACGTCATGACCCTGTTCTCCACCCTCGTCGCCCGCCCGCTGGCGCGAGCCGTGCAAGCCGGTCCGGCCCCCGAGGTGCAGGCCGCGGTGACCTTCCCGGAGATCCCCGGCCGCACCAAGACCCTCACCGTCCCCACCCCGCAGGGCGATGCCGAGGCCACGGTGTACTACCCGCCCCAGGACCTGGACGCCACGCCCCCGGTCCACGTCAACTTCCATGGTGGCGGCTTCGTCATGGGCCACTACGAGATGGACGACGCGATGTGCCGCTGCCTCGCGGCCCACGCACCGGCCGTCGTCGTCAACGTCGACTACCTCCTCGCCCGCAACACCCCTTCCCCGCCCCGCCCAAGCAGGCGTACCAGGTGGTGCGTCGGGTCGCCGCGCACGGGGCCGAGCACGGCTGGGACGGCAGCCGGCTCGGCGTCGGCGGACAGAGCGCCGGAGGCGGCCTGGCCGCCGCGGCCGCCCGCCAGGCATGGGAGAACGGCGGTCCCCGTATCGGCCTGCAGGTCCTCAACTACGCCCCGTTCGACCTGGTCGACCGCAAGAAGCGGGCCAGGACCGCCAGGCCCGTCGTACGGCCGGCCGTCGTCCCGATCCTCCAGGGCGCCTACCTGCCCAGGGCGGCCGACCGCACCGACCCGCTCGCTTCACCCGTGCACGGCACCAACGCCGACCACCTCGACGGGATCGCCCCGGCCCTCGTCATCACCTGCGAACTCGACCTGCTGCGCGATGAAGGCGTGCGCTACGCGGGCAAGCTCCGTGCCGCGAATGCGCTCCTGGAACACCGGGAGTTCAAGGGCCTCGACCACGCCTTCAACCTGCTGACCGAGGAAACCGGCCGTACCCGCGAGATGTACGACCTCATCGCGCACCACATCGCCGAGATCCCGGCACTCTGACCTCTCCCACAGCCTCGGGTCTCCGCCGAGCCGGAGACCCGCTCCCTCCCCCACAGAAATGAGCACCGTCATGTCCAAGGTCTGGTTCGTCACCGGAAGCTCCCGCGGCCTGGGCCGCGCCCTCGTCGAAGCCGCGCTGCAGGCCGGTGACCAGGTGGTCGCCACGGCCCGCAAGCCCGCCCAACTCGACGACCTGGTCGGCCGGTACGGCCCGCGCATCCTGCCGCTCGCACTCGACGTCACCGACAACGACCAGGTACAGCAGGCCGTTCAGGAGGCCGTCAAGACCTTCGGCCGCCTGGACGTCGTGGTCAACAACGCCGGTTACGGCGACGTCGCCTCCGTCGAGGACGTCACCCTGAACGACTTCCGCGCCCAGATCGACACCAACTTCTACGGTGTCGTCCAGGTGACCAAGGCGGTCCTGCCCGTCCTGCGCGAGCAGGGCTCGGGGCACGTCTTCCAGGTGTCCTCGCTCGGCGGGCGGATCGGCTCGCCCGGCCTGGCCGCCTACCAGAGCGCGAAGTGGGCCGTGGGCGGGTTCTCCACCGTCCTCGCCCAGGAGGTCGCCCCGCTGGGCATCAAGGTCACCGTCCTCGAACCGGGCGGCATGCGCACCGACTGGGCCGGCTCGTCCATGACGATCCCGCCGGTCAGCGCTCCGTACCAGCCGACCGTCGGCGCGTTCGCCGACATGATCCGCAACCCGGACCCCGAGATCGCGGCCGCCATGGCCGCACAGGTGGCCGACCCCGCCAGGGTCGCGGAGATCGTGCGTGACCTCGCCGGACGCGAGGACGCCCCGCTCCGCCTCCTGCTCGGCCGGGACGCCGTGCAGTACGCGCAGGCCGCGGCCGAGGGCCTGGCCGGCGCCGATACGGAATGGCGCGCCCTCTCGGAGTCCGCCTCCGATCCGGCCGCCGCCTGATCCGGAAGCCTGCCGGACCCGACGCCTCCGTCACGTCTCGGCGGCGGCGGGTACGGCGGCCACCGGGGAGCGCGGCCCGCCGAGGGGCGGGGTCTCAGGCCGCCGGAAGCGTGGCGGACAACTGCTGCTTGATCTGACGGGAGAGATCATCGGCGAGGATCTCGGGCAGACCGGCCTCGATGCCGCGCAGGGCCTGGGCGGCGACCTGGGAGGGATCGGATTTCTGGTCGGCGGGGATGTGCGCGGCCATGTCGGTGGCCATGTAGCCGACGTGGAGTGAGGAGACGGTGATGCCTCGGGGGGCGAGTTCCTCTCGTACGGCATCGGTCTGTGCCCAGGCCGCCGCCTTCGAGGCCGCGTATGAGCCGAGACCCGCCGGGTGCAGCCAGGAAAGGACGGACAGGACGTTGAGGACGGCACCGCCGCCGTTGTGCTCGATGACCGGAGCGAAGGCCCGGGTCACGGCGAGAGGGCCGAAGAAGTTGGTCTCCATCTCGCGGCGCACCGCGTCCAGGTCGCCCGTGAGCAGCCGGGCGCCGGTCGACAGGCCGGCGTTGTTCACGAGCAGGGTCGCGTCGGACACGGTGGAGGCCGCCGCGCTGACCGATTCCGCGTCGGTCACGTCGAGGCGCAGCGGGCGCACACCCGGCAGATCCACCGTCTCGGGCCGGCGGGCCGCCGCGTAGACCGTGGCTCCGCGCTCCACGAGCTGGGCGGCCAGGTGTCGGCCGAGCCCCCGGTTGGCTCCGGTGACCACAGCGACAGCGTTCTTCAGTTCCATGTCGGCTCCTCGTGACGTCCTGAGCACTTTAGATTACGCTCATCATCTAAAGGTGACCCTAGAATAGATTGCGACCGACATTCAAATGGGAGGTGCCCGATGGGCCGCGTTTCGCGGGAGCAGGCCGAGGAGAACCGCCGACGGGTCGTGGAGACCGCCTCCCGGCTGTTCCGGGAGCAGGGCACCCACGTCAGCGTCGCTGAACTGATGAAGGCGTCCGGCCTGACGCACGGCGGCTTCTACAAGCAGTTCGCCTCCAAGGAGGCCCTCGTCGACGAGGCCACCGCCCACGCCTTCGGTCAACTCACCCAGAGCCATCGAGATGTGTCCCCGCACGGCGCGGACGAACCGGACGCCACGCGCCGTGCCTTCATCGACACCTACCTCTCCGTCGCCCACCGCGACGACGCTGCCGACGGCTGCCCCGTTGCCGGGCTCGCCACCGACATCGCCCGCGGCGGTGACGAGGGTGGCGAGGCCCGCCGTGTCTACACCGCGGGCGTGCGCGCCTTCGCCGACCGGCTGACCACCGACGACCAGGACGGCATCACGTCCCTGTGCACCCTGCTCGGCGCACTCGTCCTTGCCCGCGCGACCAAGGGCGACCCGCTCTCCGAGGAGATCCTCGCCACGGCGCGGGCGGCCCTGACCGAGGACCTGGCCTGACGCCTTGCCTGGTGTCGGCCCTGCTCGCGGAGATACCGGCGGGGTCGGTTTCCCGCCGGTATCCGCGCAGCGATCTCGCGGCCGAATCAACTCGTCCAGGGCCCGGGCGTGGTTCACCGCCCCTTGCTGGAGTTCGGTGATCGCTAGGCCACCGTCAGCACGATCTTGCCTTGGATGTGGCCCTGCGCGGCTCGCGTGTGTGCGTCGACCGCTTCGGACAGTGGGTAGACACTGTCCACCCCGACCTTGAGTTCGCCCTCGTCGAACAGGCGCCTGATCTCGGCGAGCTGGGGGCCGTTGGAACGTACCTGGATGTTCGAGACGGTGATGTCCAGACGCGCCGTCTCTTCCGGGTCGTACTGGGCGAAGAAGACCGGAAGCATGGTGCCTCCCCGCTTGAGCACGGTCAGGAAGCGTGAGCTGTCCGGGCCGCCGACGGCGTCGATCACCAGATCGACACCGCGGACCACGTCCGCGGCCTGCGTCGTGGTGTAGTCGATGAACTCATCGGCGCCGAGCTTGCGCAGGAACTGCTCGTGTCGGCTTGAGGCCACCGCGATGACGTGCGCCCCCTTCCATTTCGCCAATTGCACCGCGAAGTGGCCCACTCCACCGGCGGCTCCGTTGACCAGCACGGTCATCCCTGGCGTGATCGGCACCGGCCGATGCACCTGGCCGGTGAAGGGAGACGGCACGTCGTGGCCGAGATCAATCAGGTACTGCCAGGCCGTAAGCGCGGCCATAGGCACCCCAGCGGCCTGCGCGTGGTCGATGGCGGTCGGCTTGTGAGCCAGGTCAGAGGCCGGCGCGGCCACGTACTGGGCGTACGTCCGGCCGTCGAATCCGGGGAACCGCAGCATGCCGAAGACCTCGTCACCGACGGCGAACCCCCGTACGTCCGGAGCGACCGCCTGGACCACGCCTGACATGTCCGTTCCGGGGATCAGGGGGAACTCCAGCGTCGGCCTCATCTCGGCCGGCATGACCTTCATCCCCTCACGCAGGTACCAGTCCGGTGGGTTGATGCCCGCCGCGTGCACCCGGACGAGCACCTCGCCCGGGCCGATCTCGGGAACCGGCACCTCGTCGTACCGCAGAACGTCCGGGCCGCCCGCTTCGTGGATCTGGATCGCCTTCATCGCGCCTGTCGCTTTCTCGGGAAACATTGCTCCTCCAGTCAAAGTCCGGCACGGCACGGCCGTCCAAGACCGGTTCGGCAACCCGCTCATTCCGAAACGGCATGACGCGTAGCCTGCAAGGATGAACGATCCCGGACAGGACCTGGACCTGCGGCTCGTGCGCTACTTCACCGTGGTGGCGGCGCACCAGCACTTCGGCCGGGCCGCCGCCGACCTGCACGTGGCCCAGCCTGCGCTGAGCCGTCAGATCCAACGGCTCGAGAAATATCTCGGCACGCGACTGCTGGACCGTACGTCCCAGGGCACCCGGCTCACTCCGGCCGGCCGGACGTTTCTTCCCCGAGCCCAGGACCTGCTGCAGGCCGCCCGCCAGGCCGAGCTGGCCGTGCGGGAAGAAGCCCAGACCGAACGAATCGCCATCGGCTACGTCGAAGACCTGGTGATCACCGACGCCGTACAGGAGCTGCGTCGCCGTTACCCCCATGCCGAGATCTCCACCCGGCATCTGGACTGCCGCGACGTCGGCGCACTGTCCGACAAGCGCGTCGACGCCCTGATCGCGAGGGCCCCGCTGCCGCTCGTCGCCGACGACGTGTTCACCACCCCGCTGTACGAGGAGCCCCGGATGCTCGTGGTCCCGCGCGGCCATCCGCTGGCCGACCGCGCGTCGGTGACCGCGGAAGAACTGGCCGACGAGGAGGCGGCGCCGTGCGCGTTCGAAACCGCGGACTGGGCTTCCTACCGGATTCTCGGGGCCGGCGTGCCGCCGATCGAGAGCTACGAGGACAAACTCGAACTCGTCGCGAGTGGCAGGGCCATCGCCGTGCTACCGGTCGGCGACCGGCGTAGCTCACTGCGTCCCCACCTTGTCACCGTCCCGGTCGAGGGCGCTCCTCCCAGCCGGATCGTCCTGGTCAGTCGCAAGGGCGACCCGAATCCGATGATCAGGAGTCTCCGGCTGGCTGCCGAGGCCGTCCTGACCGCCCCGGCGTCCTGACCGGGGCCAGGTCCCACGGTCTGCCCGCCTGCGCAGCGCGGAACACCGTCATGCCGGAGGCCCCGGTAGACCTACTGCCCATGGCCATGGACCGGACGGCGTTCTGCTGCCGAGCATCGGTTGCGCCATGACAGATGGCGCAGCTCTGGGCAGTGAGGTCTTACTTGAGACAAGTCGCCTGCTGCTCAGACCTTGGCGGGCAGCCTAGGCAGCCGTCCAGCATGAGTTGTGGACCGAACGTGATCCACGAGTGCCCCCCCCGCACCGTCGGATCGACGCTGACGGACACCCCACGATCGCGGAACTCGAGGATTCGATCCGCAACAACCAGATGTGGTCGAGCGGTTTGCTGGCGATCGAGCGGATGGCCTCTCGTGATGTCATCGGCTATTGCGGGCTGATCGACGGCGGACGAGGACCGGCAGGGGAGCCGGGGCTGGCATTCGAGCTGCTACGTCGAGTTTGGTGTCAGGGATATGCGACCGAGGCTTCTTTGGCGGTCATCGAATGGGCGAGGTCGTGTGGGTACGCACGTCTGTGGGCCACGGTCTGGGACTGGAACACCGCTTCTCGACGTGTGCTGGCCAAGGTCGGATTCACTGAGACCGGGCGGGAAGTGGACACGGTGCACGGAACCAACTTGATCACCACGCGACAGCTCTGACACGTCCCCTGTCGGCCTTGCGGGCGACTCCGTCCACCATCGATCCGGCCCGTCGGCCGCTCGTTGAGTCACATTCTGACGGTTGGTGGGCGGTACCTGACGGTTCTCGCACCTGCCGGGGCCATCCATCAGGTGTACCGACGTACATCGACGCCGCCGTCGCCCAGCTCCGTGCCGAGGGCCACGAGATCCGCGATGAGGACATCGCGCGCCTGTTCCCGCTCAAGCACAAGAACCTCATGGTGCCGCGCTTGCCGTGGTCCCCGGCACCCCGCGATGATCAGGGCCTGGACGCTGGTCTGCATACGTCTTCTCCGCCCTGATCCATGTCATCCTTGCGACGGGTGTGACCGCCGGCCCGTCAGGCCTACCATCGAGGCGGACCGACGATTCGGGACGAGGACGCGTCCATCGTCGGCGAACGGGGGAATCATGCTTGTCGCCATCGTGCTCATAGTCAGCGGACTGCTGGTCATCGCCGCACTGCTCCTGGTCCTGCTCCGCCGCAGCAGCGAGGGCGTACGCGGTCATGCAGAGAACGCCGCACAGCTGCGCGGCCAGTCGGACGGTTGGTCCGACGCCAACGCGTTCCGTCAGAAGTCCGGGCCCCAGTGACACCCGGCTTCTGGCGGAGCGTGGCGAGCGCCGTCGTCCCAGCAAACGTACGCATGTGACGGCCGGAGACCGGCAACAGGGGGAACCGCTCCTCAACGCGTCGATGACGCCGGTCTTTCAGTGTGCGACGGGGCGGTGAGCTTGGGATGGGGTTCATCCGGCGTGCAGGGTGCAGCGGGCACGGCTGATCAGCTCCTGTGCGTCGGCGCCGTAGACGGCTGATTCCCGCAGGGTGCGCCAGATGCGCAGGTGCAGGGCGATGGCGTCGGCGTCGTCGATCCAGCGTTCTGCGTGCCAGGTCTCCACCATGACGAGCCGCTCGTCGTGGACCCAGAACGGCACAGTCGGAGGAATCTTCAGCGTCGCGGCAGGGGGGATCACGCCGAGGTCTGTGGTGTCCAGCCCGATCAGGGCCATCAAGCGCAGCGTCCAGGTGTGCAGGCGCGCGTCGCCGAAATGGTTCATCCCTGCAGGATCGATCGCGGACGTTGCGGTGCTGTCGGTGGACGTGAGCATCGCGATAGTGCAGGTCGACGCGGAAGGCACTGCGAACGGTGCCGCTTGCCCGGCCTGCGAGGAACTCCGAGTGCACCCGCCGCGTCTTCGTCGAGCAGATACCCCGCCTGACCCGTCGGCGCGGTCAGGAGAAGCAGCTCCGGCAGGTCACCCGGTATCCTCCGGAGCCGGAGCAGTGGGCGCACCCCGGAGCGCACCTGGCCCGGCCGCGGCCCACTGCTTCGTGGACCTGAGTTCCGGGAAGATGCGGGGTATGTCGGAGGACAGGCGGCTCGTAGGCCTGAGTACAGGCAGCGGCTACGCCCTGGAACGCGCCCGCATCACTTGCCGCCAAGCGTGCGAGGTGCGGGACGCCGCCCGCGAGCTGCGGCATACCGCACGCGAGTTGCAGCGAGAGGCTCGTGCGCTCATCGAGCAGAGCCGGTCTCTGGCGCGGGAAGGGGAGGGCCGAGCTCGTACGCTGAGACAGGCAGTCTCAAGCGGAGAGTCCTCTGCGCGATAGCCGCGCGTATCACTGCGTTCGTCGGATCAGCATCGCAGACCGAAGGCTGCGTGAGTGCGAGGTCATGAGGCCGGTGGCAGGCGAAGGGCGAGCAGGGCGGTGTCGTCGCCGGCCCAGCCGTTGTGGTGGGTTTCGAGGATGCCGGTCGGGCGGCCGATGGTGGCTTCGGCGTCCATCTGGTGGTTGTTGGCCAGGGCCCGGGCGAAGAGCCACGGCAAAGACGCCGCCCACTGGCGGGCGATGTTCGACCAACCATGGCCCGGATCGCGAGCCGGTTCAGGTGAGCGGAGCCGCGTGCCACGGCCCGCGCCTTCTTGCTCGGGCTACTGACCGGCATCGAGCTGGCAGCTGGCCGAACAGGCTGGCGACGCTCGACCCGGGCGCTCAATTTCCCCTGTGTCCAACCGGACAGCCAGCACCACCCGCACTCCACGTACCCATGCCTTGAGCACCGACGAACTCGCCGGCAGCGAAACACCAGCCGCCACCTCACACACCCGACGGGCAGCACCAAGATCTAACTTTGACGACCTCACACACGCCCCAAGAACGACACCACAGGGCACGCAACCACACGCCCGCCCATCCGCAAAGCAGAAACAGCGAACCAGCCACGCCCGCAACAGAAATGGGGCAGGACCGAAGTCTCCCCTCAATGCGATCAGAAGGTGGCACACGCCATCTACGTCGCCCGCACTTTGATCAGCCGATACTGCGCCGGAGATCACGTTCGCGGTGATGTGCTTCGACCTCAGTCACCATGAGGGGGCATGACTGTTGGCAGGATCGCGCGGTTCGGCCGACAAAAGTCGGCATCGGGTCAGCATCAGTCCGACCAAAGCTGGCTGCGGCTGACGGAACTTGCGACTCGTAGGTGCAGGAAAAGGTGCCGTGAGAAGCGTTAGTGATCGTGTTTGAGGGAAGCCGGGTGAGTCGGCTTCGCCGCTCTCCCGATTTCCCGCCGGTCACGCCGAGGACAGTCCGCTCAGCGCACTCGACCCCGGGGCTTGAGCGGCACAGGCGGTAGCTCGGGCGCATCCAACCGCCCCCCGTCGTACCCCTTGACCTCCCCAAACCGCGACCCACTCATCCAGTCCTCCCGAGCCTGAGTGATGTCGTCCTGCGACCTGCCGATGAAGTTCCACCACATCACCAGCTCCTCCTCGAACGGCTCCCCGCCCAGCAGCATCAGGCCCGCGTCCGACGCGGCTCGTACCGGGAGGTCGGTGCGGCCGCAGCCCAGGTAGAGCATCGAGCCGGGGAGGAGGGGGACGCCGTCGACGTGGGTCTCGCCCGACATCGACAGGACGGCGTACTCGAAGTCCGGCTCCAGGGGGACGCGGACGTCGGCGCCGTCGGAGAGGGACAGGTCGGCGCCGACGAGCGGGGTGTACGTCGTTCCGGGGGAGACCGAACCGTCGAGGGAGCCCAGGATCACGGTCGCCGTGAGGCCGGGGGCCGTCGCCGTCGGGAGGACCGCGTGGTGCTCGAAGCGCGGGTCCGTGTGGCGGTGGGCGTCGGGGAGCGCGACCCACAGCTGGGCGCCGTGCAGGAAGCGGGCGTGGGCGGCAGGGGACTCCTCCGAGTGGGAGATCGCTCGGCCGGACGTCATCAGACCCAGCTCGCGGGGGCGGATCGTCTGCAGGCTGCCGGTCGAGTCGCGGTGCAGCACCTCGCCCTCGTGCAGCCACGAGACGGTCTGCAGGCCCATGTGCGGGTGCGGCGGAACCTGCATGCCGGGCTCGTCGGCGATGTCGTCCGGCCCGTAGTGGTCGACGAACGCCCAGGCCCCGACCATGCGGCGGCCCAGGTTCGGCAGCAGTCGACGTACCTCGGTGGACCCGCCCAGCTTCACGTGTCGTGGGCTGAGGAGTTCGCGCACCGGTTCCGCGACGACGAAGCCGCGGCCGCCGCACACCGAGGGAACCGCCTCGCGATCAAGATTGCTCATGTCCGACAACCTAGCCCCGCTCCCGTTCCGCGTCAGTCGGGCGGCGGGAAACCGCCCCTCCGGACGCCGCATGGCCCGTACGGGCCATCCCAGCGCGCCGACCGACGCCCGGGCCACTGGAATGGTCGAGTGCCCTTCGTGATCGCAGTGCCGGCGGCGAGCGCGGTGTCCGACGCGCCGCCGGACGACTGTCTCGCCCGCAACGACTGGATCTGCGGCGCGTACCTGACCACGCGCCGCCACATCCTCGTGGACGCCGTGCTCCAGCATCTGCAGATCACCGTCGTCGCCGTCGCGATCGCGCTGGTCATCGCCGTGCCGCTGGCCGTCGTCGCCCGCCGCTGGGGCTGGGCCGCCGGGCCCGTGCTCGCCCTGACGACCGTGCTGTACACGATCCCGTCGCTGGCCATGTTCTCGCTGCTGCTGCCCGCCTACGGGCTGTCCGCGACGCTCGTCGTCGCCGGGCTCGTCCTGTACTCCCTGACCCTGCTCGTGCGGAACATCCTCGCCGGGCTCCGGGCCGTCCCCGAGGAGACCCGGCAGGCCGCCCGGGGCATGGGATACGGACCCGTCCGACTGCTGCTCACCGTCGAACTGCCGCTCGCGCTGCCCGCGGCCCTGGCCGGACTGCGCATCGCCACCGTGTCGGCCGTGTCCCTGGTGACCGTCGGCGCCATCGTCGGGTACGGCGGGCTCGGGAACCTCATCTACTCCGGGATGAACACGTACTTCAAGGCGCAGGTGCTGACCGCGTCCGTGCTGTGCGTCGTCATCGCGATCGTCGCCGACCTGCTGCTGCTCTGGATCGGACGGCTGCTCACCCCCTGGACGAGGGCGGGATCCGCGTGAAGACCCTCACCGACGCCTGGAACTGGCTCGCCGACCCGTCCCACTGGTCGGGCGACGACGGCATCTGGCACCGGCTCCAGCAGCATCTGGTGCTCACCCTCGTGTGTCTGGTCGTGAGCTGTCTCATCGCCCTGCCCGTCGCGCTCGTCCTCGGGCACCTCGGCAGGGGCGGGGCGCTCGCCGTCAACATCTCCAACGTGGGGCGGGCCGTGCCCACGTTCGCCGTGCTGGTGCTGCTCCTGCTCACCCCGCTCGGACAGTACGGGGAGGGACCGACCGTCGTCGCCCTCGTCCTGTTCGCCGTACCGCCGCTGCTCACCAACGCCTACGTGGGCATGCGCGGCGTGGACCGAGGGGTCGTACGGGCCGCGCGGGGCATGGGCATGACCGGGCCGCAGATGCTGTGGAAGGTGGAGGTTCCCCTCGCCCTGCCGATGATCATGAACGGGGTACGGATCGCCGCGGTGCAGCTCGTCGCCACCGCGACCATCGCCGCCCTCGCGGGCGGCGGGGGACTCGGGCGGATCATCACCGCCGGGTTCAACCTCGCCAGCACCCCGCAGGTGGTGGCCGGCGCGGTGCTCGTCGCCGGGTTCGCGCTGATCGTCGAGGGACTCTTCGAGGTCGCCGAACGGCTCGCTCCGGCCTGGACGCGGGGGAGGGCCGGATGAGGCGGCTACGGTCGTGGTGCGTGGCGCTGGTGCTGGGCGTGCTGCTGCTCGCCGGGTGCGGCGGCGGGCCCTCCCTGGAGAACCAGGGCGAGGTGACCGCGCCGCCGGGCGACAGCCGTCATCTTGTGATCGGGTCGGCCGGGTTCACCGAGAGCGACCTGCTGGCCAACATGTACGCGCTCCTGCTGAAGAACGCCGGATACGGGACCGAGATCCTGTCCGTCGCCAACCGCGAGCTGTACGAACCCGCCCTCGAATCGGGGCAGATCGACGTCGTCCCGGAGTACGCCGCGACTTTCGCCGACTGGCTCAACGCCAAGACCCACGGCGCAGACGCGAAGCCGGTCGGCTCGCCCGACCTCGACGCCACGATGAAGGCCCTGCGCACCCTTGCCGCACCCCGCGGCCTCACGGTCCTCGACCCCGGCCGGGCCGTCGACCAGAACGCCTTCGCCGTCACCGCCGCATACGCGAAGAAGCACGACCTCAAGACGCTCAGCGATCTCGGCGCCTCCGGGCTCGGGGTGCGGCTCGCCGCCGGGGACGAGTGCGTGCAACGCCCGTACTGCGAGCCGGGCCTGAAGAGCGTCTACGGCATCGACATC
Source organism: Streptomyces sp. NPDC001904 (assembly GCF_040297005.1). Lineage (NCBI taxonomy): Bacteria > Bacillati > Actinomycetota > Actinomycetes > Kitasatosporales > Streptomycetaceae > Streptomyces > Streptomyces sp. NPDC001904. The sequence continues at coordinate 113,330 of NZ_JBEOYI010000012.1, forward strand.
ACCGGCATCGACCCCAAGGGCGTCGGCACCACGCAGTCCAAGCAGGCCGTGCAGAACGGGCAGGACCAGATGGTGCTGATCACCAGCACCGACGCCACGCTCACCGACTTCGGGCTGGTCATCCTCGACGACGACAAGCACCTCCAGAACGCCGACTACATCGTGCCCGTCGTCAACCGGTCCCGGGCGGGCAGCGACAAGGTCGCCACGGCGCTCGGCGCCCTCAACTCCGTGCTCACGACCGACGACCTGGCCTCCCTCAACCAGCAGGTCGACAGCTGGCGGCGGCTGCCCGAAGACGTCGCGCGCACGTACCTGGAAGACAAGGGACTGTTGAAGTAGACCGGTACCGGACGGGTGTGCGGTGACCGGATCGGGGAATCCGGAACGGCCGGCCGCCCCACCTTGAGCACCGGAAACGGGGGACACCGATGAACCGAGTCGTTGTCGTCGGCGCGGGCGTGCTCGGCGCCTGTGTCACGTACCACCTCGCCCGCGAGGGCGCCCATGTCGTACTCGTCGAGCAGGCGCCGGAGCCCGCGGCCGGGACGTCCGGCGCCACGTTCGCCGCCGACGTCACCCACCTCAAGACCCCGTACGCGTACTACCGGCTGAACCGGCAGGGATCCGAGGGCCATCTGCGGCTCGCCGAGGAGATCGGCGGGCCCGGCTGGCGCCATCCGGTGCCGCTCGTGCAGTGGGCGGACGACGAGGAAGGCCAGCGGGCTCTGCGCGAGAGGGCGGCGCGCGCCCGGGAGTGGGGTCACGACTGCCACCTCGCGCCCGCTTCCGCGCTGCGCGATCTCGCCCCCGCCGTCGACCCGGCCGCCTGCCCCGCCGACGAGATCGTCGTGCACGGCGGCGGCGCCTGGTACGACGCGCCCCGGTTCGTGCGCGCGCTCCTCGACGCCGCCGCGCGCCGGGGCAGCGTCGAGACGCACTACGGGGCGCCGGTGACGGGCCTGACGCGGGACGGGGAGCGGATCACCGGGGCGCGGGCGGGGGCACGCACCTGGCACGCCGACGCCGTCGTCAACTGCGCGGGCCCCGCCGCCGATCGCATCGCCGCCCTGGCCGGGGTGGGGCTGCCTCTGCGCCGCGTTCCGGGCCTGATCACGACGAGCGGACCACTGCCCGGGCGGCCGCTCACCGCGATCCTCTCCGTCCCCGGTCTCGACCTGCGGCCCACCGCCGACGGCGGGGTGCTCGCGCTGTCCTGGGAGGTCGACGCGCGGCTGCGGGGCGCCGTCGACGGCCTCCCGGAGGAACTCCACCGGCGCGCCGACGAGATCGTCCCCGGAGTCGCGGGCGCGCGGATCGCCACCGCCCGGATCGGGGTCAGACCCGTACCCCTCGACGGTCTTCCCCTGGTGGGCACGGCGCCCGGGGCGCCCGGTCTGTACCACCTGGTGTCGCACAGCGGTGTCACGTTGGCCCCCGTTCTCGGCCGGCTCGCCGCACGGGAGATCACCGGTGGAGGACCGGCACCGGAGCTGGCCGCCCACCGGCCCGACCGGGTGATCGCCGACACCGTGCACGACGAGAACCTGATCGCCATGAACCGGCGCGGCGCCCGCCCTGCGGCACTCCACGGAAGCAAGGCTCAAGTTGAAGTTTAGGGTGAGAGTTACCCCGGGAAAGTCCGAAAGGATCACGCGTCCGCGACCGAGTCGAACGTCACCTCGTCCCGCCCGATCCCCTGCGCGTCGGCGTCGACCGACCGGCGCAGCGCCTCGTGCAGCTTCGCCGGGGTCAGCACCCCGAGGAAGCGGGAGCCGTCGAGGACCGCGACCCAGCCGGCGTCGTGCTGGAGCATCACGCCGAACGCCTGCTTGAGCGGGGCGCCGACCGGAACCCAGGCGTTCATCCGGTGCGCGAGATCGGCGACCCGGCCGTCCTGCCCGGCGAGCGCCGCCTCGTCGAGCCCGACCCAGCCGTGCAGATCGCCCTCGGCGTCCAGGACGACCGCCCAGCGGGCGCCCGACTCCCGCATCCGGGCGGCCGCCCCATCCGCGGACTCGTCGAGCCGGGCCACCGCCGGCTGCTCCAGGTCGTCCGGCTCGATCCGGGTCACCGACAGCCGCTTCAGACCGCGGTCCGCGCCGACGAACTCGGCGACGTACGGCGTCGCGGGCGTGCCCAGGACCGCGCCCGGGGTGTCGAACTGCTCGATGCGCCCCTGTCCGTACACCGCGATCCGGTCGCCGAGCCGGACCGCCTCCTCGATGTCGTGCGTGACGAGGAGGACCGTCTTGCGCACCGCTGCCTGCATCCGCAGGAACTCGTCCTGCAACTGCTCGCGCACGACCGGGTCGACCGCGCCGAACGGCTCGTCCATGAGGAGGACCGGCGGATCCGCCGCGAGCGCGCGGGCGACGCCCACGCGCTGCCGCTGGCCACCGGAGAGCTGTTCCGGATAGCGGCCGCCGAACGTCGACGGGTCCAGGCCCACCAGGTCGAGCAGTTCGGCGGCGCGCGCCCTCGCCCTGGCCTTCTTCCAGCCGATCAGGGCGGGCACGGTCGCCGTGTTGTCGAGGATCGTGCGGTGCGGGAAGAGGCCGACCTGCTGGATGACGTAGCCGATGCGGCGGCGCAGCTTCACCGGGTCGACCGACGCGATGTCCTCGCCGTCGACGTAGATCCGCCCCGACGTCGGCTCGATGAGCCGGTTGACCATCATCATCGTCGTGGTCTTGCCGCAGCCGGACGGCCCGACGAGCGTGACCAGTTCGCCCTCGGCGACCTCGAAGGAGAGGCCGTCCACCGCCGTGGTGCCGTCCGCGTACCGCTTGGTGACCTGATCGAACCGGATCATGCAGTCACGCTAACCGCGCCGCTCAGTCCCCGCTCACCAGGACGACCTCCAGGGTGCGCGGTCCGTGCACCCCTTCGACCCGGTCCAGCTCGATGTCGCTGGTCGCGGACGGTCCCGAGATCCAGGTCAGCGGACGCGCCGGGTCGAGCCGTTCGAGGGCCTGCGGGACGGCGGACACGACCTGGTCCGGTACCCGGACGACCACGATGTGGTGGTCCGGGACGAGACTGATCCGGCGCCGGCCCTGGTCGGGGGAGGCGTCGAGGACGAGGGTGCCCGTCTCGGCGACGGCCACCGCGCAGCCGGTGACCACGCTCTCGACCCGGTCGAGTTCCGCGGCGGTGGCGACCGCCCGGTCGTGGACGCGCGTCGGGTCGGCTGCCGACATCCACTCCTCGGGCAGTCCCGGCGGGACGAGCACGGTCTGCGAACCGCGTGCGGCGAGCAGCCGCGCGATCAGGTTCGGCAGCTCCCCGTCGGCGCACCGGTGCACGATCGCCCGGTAGTCCGCGAGGTTCTCCGCGAGCAGGTCCACCGTCTGCTCCACGGTCCGTTCGCCGTGCTCGCGCCGATAGCCGCGGTCGATGTCGGTGTCGTACGAGACGGGCGGCGCGACGGGGCCGCCCAGGGCCCGCCGGACCCGGCCGAGGATCACGTCCCTGCTGCTCACTTGCCGCTGTCCTTTCCGCCGTCGGTCCGCTGCCACCAGTCGCGGAAGGACTCCGGGGGGATCTCGGGGAGATCCCGGGTCGCCGTCCAGGCGCGTCCCGGGCCCGGGAGCGTACGGGGATGGAAGCGGCGGGTGCGTGACGCCAGGCGCTGCCCGGTGGCGAGGGCGGCCGGGTGGGTGAAGGCCCAGCGGGCGGCGCGCATCGCGGCGCGCTCCGCCGCGTGTCCCTTGGCGGGCTTGAGGGTGACCTTCACTCCGCGTCGGGTCACCTCGCCGCCCTCCACGACCCGCTCGCGCAGATGGACGAGGACCTCCGGGATGTCGATGGCGACGGGGCAGACCTCGTAGCAGGCACCGCACAGCGAGGACGCGTACGGCAGTGACGCGTCGATGGCGCTCGCGGTGCCACGCAGTTGCGGGCTGAGGATCGCACCGATGGGGCCGGGGTAGACGGAGCCGTAGGCGTGACCGCCCGCCCGCTCGTAGACCGGGCAGACGTTGAGGCAGGCGGAGCAGCGGATGCAGCGCAGCGCCTGGCGGCCGACCTCGTCGGCGAGGGTGTCGGTGCGGCCGTTGTCGATCAGGACCAGATGGAAGGTCTGCGGGCCGTCGCCGTCGGTGGTGCCCGTCCACATCGACGTGTACGGGTTCATCCGCTCGGCCGTCGAGGAGCGGGGCAGCGTCTGGAGGAAGACCTCCAGGTCGCGCCAAGTGGGCACGATCTTCTCGATGCCGACGACCGAGATCAGGGTCTCGGGCAGGGTCAGGCACATCCGGCCGTTGCCCTCGGACTCGACCACGACCAGGGTGCCGGTCTCGGCGACCATGAAGTTGGCGCCCGAGATGCCGACCTTGGCGCGCAGGAACTTCTCCCGCAGGTGCAGCCGGGCGGCCTCGGCGAGTTCGGCCGGGGTGTCGGTGAGTCCGTCGGGGGCGGGGCGGCCCCAGCGGCCCATCTCCTGGGCGAAGATGTCCCGGATCTCGCCGCGGTTGCGGTGGATGGCCGGCACCAGGATGTGCGAGGGACGGTCGTCGCCCAGCTGCACGATCAGCTCGGCGAGATCGGTCTCGTAGGCGTGGATGCCCTCGGCCTCCAGGTGTTCGTTGAGCCCGATCTCCTGGGTGGCCATCGACTTGACCTTGACGACCTCCGACTCGCCGGTGTCCCGCACGAGACGGGTGACGATGCGGTTGGCCTCGTCGGCGTCGGCGGCCCAGTGGACGGTGCCGCCCGCCGCCGTGACCGACTCCTCCAACTGGACCAGATAGTGCTCCAGATGGCGCAGCGTGTGGTCCTTGATCTGCTTGCCGGCCTCCCGCAGCAGCGCCCAGTCGTCGAGTTCGGCGACGGCTCGGGCCCGCTTGTCGCGGATGGTGTGGGTGGCGTGCCGCAGATTGGCGCGCAGGGTGGTGTTCCGTACGGCGTCGTGCGCGGCCTTCGGGAAGGCGGGCATGCCGAGATACGTGCCGCTCATGACAGGGGGGCCTCCTCCGTGCTCGCCAGGATCTCCGCGATGTGCACCGGCCGCATGCCCACCTTCAGGCGCGACATCGTGCCGCCGATGTGCAGGAGGCACGAGTTGTCGGCGGCGCAGAGCGTGTCGGCGCCGGTGGACTCCGCGTTGCGGACCTTGTCGGTGCCCATCGCCGCCGACACGTCGGAGTTCTTCACGGCGAAAGTGCCGCCGAAGCCGCAGCACTCCTCGGCTCCGGGCAGCTCCACCAGCTCAAGTCCCTTGACCGCCCTGAGGAGTTGGGTGGGGCGGTCGCCGAGACCGAGGGAGCGCAGGCCGTGACAGGTCGGGTGGTACGTCACCTTGTGCGGGTAGAAGGCGCCGACATCGGTGACGCCCAGCACGTCCACCAGGAACTCGGTCAGCTCGTACGTCTTCGGGATCACCGGCGCCAGCGTCGCCGCGAGCCGGTCGCCGCGGCCCTCGGCACGCGCCCGTTCCCCCATGCGGGGGTACAGCTCGCGCACCATCGCCGCGCACGAACCGGACGGCGTGATGATTGCGTCGTAATCACCGGAGGCGATCCCCGGCCCGAAGACATCGGAGTAATGACGGGCCAGCGGCTCGGCCTCGCGGCGGTATCCGGTGTTGTAGTGCGGCTGTCCGCAGCAGGTCTGGGCGGCCGGGAAGTCCACCTCCACGCCCAGTCTGGTCAGCAGTTTCACCACGGCACGGCCCGTGTCCGGGTAGAGCGTGTCGTTGACGCAGGTCAGGAAGAGCGCGACACGCATCGTGGCCCCTTCGGTTGTCGGTGCGGCTCGATCATCGGATGGGTACAGCGGATGCGTGCAGCGTACGTGGTCGGCGGTCCCGGGTCACGAGGTGGTGACCCGGACGTGGGCGGCCGTCCACGCCGCCCGGTCGCCGCGCGGCTCGTACCGGGTCAACGGCTGGGTGGAGGCGAGCAGTTGCCGCATCGCGGCGAGATCGCCCACGACGCCGTCGGCGCGCGCCTGCACGAGGACGTTGCCGAGCGCGGCCGCCTCCGCGGGACCCGCCACCACGGGCAGGCCGCAGGCGTCGGCCGTCAACTGGCACAGCAGCGCGTTGCGGGCCCCGCCGCCGACGATGTGCACGACGTCGACCTCGCGGTCCGCCAGCCGGGCCGCGTCCAGGACGGCCCGGCGGTGGGCGAGGGCGAGCGAGTCGAGGATGCAGCGGGTCGTCTCGGCGCGGGTGCGCGGCTCGGGCTGACCGCTCGCACGGCAGGCGGCGGCGATCCGGCCGGGCATCCCGCCCGGCGCCAGGAAGTCGCTGTGACCGGCGTCCACGACGGAGCGCAGCGGCTCGGCCCGCGCCGCGGCGTCCAGGAGAGCGGTCACGTCCGTTTCCCGCCAGTCGCGTTGGCACTCCTGGAGCAGCCACAGGCCCATGATGTTGCGCAGATAGCGGACCGTGCCGTCGATGCCGAGCTCGTTGGTGAAGTTCGCCGCGCGGCTCTCCTCGAAGCGGACGGGCGCGGGCAGTTCGAGGCCCGCGAGGGACCACGTCCCGGTGCAGATGTAGGCGAAGCGCGGTGTGGTGGCCGGCACCGCCACCACCGCCGACGCCGTGTCGTGGGAGGCGACCGCCGTCACCGGGACCGGACCGGTCAGGCCGGTCTCCTCCAGGACGTGCGGCAGGAGTTCACCGGCCGGATCGCCGGGACGGCGCAGGGGCGGGAAGAGCCCGAGGTCGATGCCCGCGCGGGCCGCTGTGCGGTGCGCCCAGTCCCCGGTGCCCGGGTCGATGAGCTGGGTGGTGGAGGCGTTGGTGAGCTCCGTGCCCGCCCGGCCGGTGAGCCAGTACGTGAGGAGGTCCGGGATCATCAACAGCTGTTCGGCCGAACGGAGTTGGACGGAGTCGCGGGCCGCCGTGAGCTGGTACAGGGTGTTGAACGGCGCGTACTGGATGCCCGTGGCCGCGTACAGCTCGGACTGCGGGACCGCCGCCCACACCTGCTCCGCGACGCCGTCCGTGCGGGTGTCGCGGTAGTGGAACGGATTGCCGAGAAGTCGCCCGTCGGCGTCGAGCAGGCCGTAGTCGACGGCCCAGCTGTCGATGCCGAGGGAGCGGACCGGGCCCGCCGCGCGCAGCCCGTCGAGGACACCCGCGTACAGGGCGAGGATGTCCCACTGGAGGGCGTCTCCGGTGCGGACCGGTCGGTTCGGGAAGCGGTGGGACTCCGTCAGGGTGAGCGTGTCGGGGGTGACCCGGGCGGTCATGACTCGGCCGCTCGATGCGCCCAGGTCTATTGCGGCGTAGGGGAGTTCGGGCATGCGTGGGCTCCGGAGAGGTGCTGGGGACGTGCTCGTGTGCGGGTGCGTCGTGGTTGCGCGCAGTTCCCCGCGCCCCTGACGGGGCCCGTTCGGGTCAGCGCAGGAAGGCCGCCGCCACACCCGCGTCCACCGGGACGTGCAGCCCCGTGGTGTGCGTGAGGTCCCCGCCGGTGAGGGCGAACACGGCGTTCGCGACGTGCTCGGGGAGGACCTCGCGCTTGAGCAGGGTGCGCTGGGCGTAGAACTCGCCCAGCTTCTCCTCCTCGATCCCGTACGTCGCCGCGCGCTGCGCGCCCCAGCCGCCCGCGAAGATGCCCGAGCCGCGCACCACTCCGTCCGGGTTGACGCCGTTGACGCGGATGCCGTCCCTGCCCAACTCGGCCGCCAGAAGCCTGACCTGGTGGGCCTGGTCGGCCTTGGTGGCGGAGTAGGCGATGTTGTTGGGGCCCGCGAAGACCGCGTTCTTGGAGGCGATGTAGACGATGTCTCCGCCCATGCCCTGGGCCTTCATCACGCGCGCCGCCTCGCGGGAGACGAGGAAGGAGCCGCGGGCCATGATGTCGTGCTGGAGGTCCCAGTCCTTGGCGGTGGTCTCGAGCAGCGGCTTGGAGATCGAGATGCCGGCGTTGTTGACGACGAGGTCGACACCGCCGAAGGCGAGCGCGGCCGCCTTGAACGCCTCGGTGATCTGCTCCTCCGACGTGACGTCCACCGTCACCGCGATCGCCTGGTCCGTGCCGCCGAGTTCACCGGCGACCGCCGCCGCGCCCTCGGCGTTCAGATCGGCCACCACGACACAGGCGCCCTCGGCCGCCAGGCGCTGGGCGATGGCCCGGCCGATGCCGCTGCCCGCGCCCGTCACCAGCGCCACGCGGGTCGCGAGCGGCTTGGGCCGGGGCATCCGCCGGAGCTTGGCCTCCTCCAGGGACCAGTACTCGATGCGGAACTTCTCCGACTCGTCGATCGGCGCGTACGTGGAGACCGCCTCGGCGCCCCGCATCACGTTGACGGCGTTGAGGTAGAACTCGCCCGCCACGCGCGCCGTCTGCTTGTCCTTGCCGAAGGAGAACATGCCGACGCCGGGGACGAGGACGATCGCCGGGTCGGCGCCGCGCATCGCGGGGGAGTCGGGGCTCGCGTGTCGCTCGTAGTAGGCGGCGTACTCCTCGCGGTAGGCGGCGTGCAGCTCCCTCAACCGGGCTTCCACCGCGTCGGATCCGGCCGTCGGCGGCAGGTCGAGGACCAGCGGGCGGACCTTCGTGCGCAGGAAGTGGTCCGGGCAGGACGTGCCGAGCGCCGCCAGGCGCGGGTGCTCGGCACGGGCGAGGAAGTCGAGGACGGCCTCGGAGTCGTCGAAGTGGCCGACCTGGGGGCGGTCCGTGGAGGCGAGGCCGCGGATCAGCGGGGCGAGCGCGGCGGCCCGCTCGCGCCGTCCGGCCGGGTCGAGCGGCGCGTACCCGTCGAGGACCGGGCCGAACGGCTCCGCCGTGCCGTGCTCGGCGAGGAACGTCTCCGCGGTACGGATGATGAACAGCGAGTTCGCCTCGCACTCCGCGGCCGTGTCGCCCCACGCGGTGATGCCGTGCCCGCCGAGGACACAGCCGACGGCCTGCGGGTTGGCGGCCTTGACGGCGGCGATGTCCAGGCCGAGCTGGAAGCCGGGCCGCCGCCACGGCACCCACACCACCTTGTCGCCGAAGCACCGGGCGGTCAGCTTCTCGCCGTCGGCCGCGCAGGCAAGGGCGATCCCGGAGTCGGGGTGCAGGTGATCGACGTGGGCGGCGTCCACCAGACCGTGCATGGCCGTGTCGATGGAGGGCGCCGCGCCGCCCTTGCCGTGCAGGCAGTAGTCGAACGCGGCGACCATCTCGTCCTCGCGCTCCACTCCCGGATACACCTCGGTCAGCGCCCGCAGCCGGTCGATGCGGAGCGCGGCGAGACCGGACGCGGTGAGCGTGCCCAGGTCGCCGCCCGAGCCCTTCACCCACATCAGCTCGACGTCGCCGCCGGTCACCGGGTCGGGGGCGAGCGCCTTCGCGGACGTGTTGCCGCCGGCGTAGTTGGTGTTGCGGGGATCGGCGCCGAGCCGGTTGGAGCGCTCCAGCAGAGCGGCGACCTCGGGGTGCACAGCCATGAAAAGTCCTAGGGAAGAAGGGGGGACGGGTGCCAGCGGGGACGGGGCCGGGCGGGGCTCAGGCGCCCCAGCCCGCCTGCTCGCCGCCCACCCGCTCGGCCACGATCCGCTCCTGCCACCCCGAGGCCGCGTACCCGGCGACCGGGTCCGGGCGCAGGCCCCGCTCCTCGCGCCACTCGGCGAGCAGCGGCCGCACGTCGGTGTTGTAGGCGTCCATCAGCACGGCGTTGGCGGCCAGCACGTCACCCGTGGCCTGCGCCGCGCCCAGCGCCTCGCGGTCGACGAGCAGCGCCTTCGCCGTCGCCTCCTGCACGTTCATCACGGAGCGGATGACCGCCGGGATCTTCGCCTCGATGTTGTGGCACTGGTCGAGCATGAACGCCACGTTCGTGACCGGGTCGAAGCCGCCGTTCCTGGCGACCTCGTACAGGATCCGGAAGAGCTGGAACGGGTCGGCGGCGCCCACCATCAGGTCGTCGTCGGCGTAGAAGCGGGAGTTGAAGTCGAAGCCGCCGAGCTTCTTCTCGCGCAGCAGCAGCGCGACGATGAACTCGATGTTGGTGCCGGGCGCGTGGTGGCCGGTGTCCACGACCACCTGCGCCTTGTCGCCGAGCTTCATGCATTGCAGGTAGGAGGTGCCCCAGTCCGGTACGTCCGTCGTGTAGAAGGCCGGCTCGAAGAACTTGTACTCCAGGAGCAGTCGCTGGTCGTCGCCGAGCCGCTCGTAGACCGCCGCCAGCGATTCGGCGAGGCGGTCCTGGCGGGCCACGATGTCGTCCTGGCCCGGGTAGTTGGTGCCGTCGGCGAACCACAGCTTCAGGTCCTTCGAACCCGTCGCGTCCATGATGTCGACGCAGGCCAGCAGGTGCTCGACCGCCTTGCGGCGGATCCTGGGGTCGGGGTGGCAGACGCTGCCCAGCTTGTAGTCGTCGTCCTGGAAGGTGTTGGAGTTGACCGCACCCAGTTCCAGGCCGCGCTCCTTCGCGTACGCGCCGAGCGCCGCGTAGTCGTCGACGGTGTCCCAGGGGATGTGCAGCGCGACCTTCGGGGCGATGCCGGTGAACTCGTGCACCTTCGCCGCGTCGTCCAGCTTCTCCCGGGGCGTGCGCGGCACGCCGGCCTGGGCGAACACCTTGAACCGGGTGCCGGAGTTGCCGTAGCCCCAGGACGGTGTCTCGATCCGCTGGTCGGCGAGTGCGGCCTTCACGGCAGCGATGTCAGGCATGTCCACCTCTGAGTGCGCGGGTTGCCGCATGCCCCCGGTCGGAGCGGGCACGGGCGAGGAGCGGGAAAACGTGAACCTTGATGCGTGAATCGATTCACTTCGGTGGGGAAGTTAACCCCGGGGATGGCGCCCGTCAAGAGGTCGCGCATGAGCTCAACTGCGTTACGTAATCGTGTCGCACGTCGTGCGATCCCTCTGGCGCGGACCCCTTGACCTCTTCGGCGAGGCGGGGCTAGCTTCCGGGCAACTTCACTGAAACATTTCACGCCGGATGGTCGAGGCGTCCGTCGGACGCCCTCGGCCATCGCTCGTGCGGACGGCACGGCACCGGCCCGCCCCCCTCTCGCAGACCCACGGAGACATGTCATGACGCATCCCGAACCGGAGAAGACTCCGGTCCTCGCGCTGGAGGAGGTGAGCAAGTCCTTCGGCGCCGTGCGGGCCCTGCGCGGCGTCAGCCTGCGCCTGTACCCCGGCGAGGCGCACGCCCTGGCCGGAGAGAACGGCGCGGGCAAGTCGACGCTGATCAAGACCCTGGCCGGGGTGCACCGGCCCGACACCGGGAGGGTGTTGCTCGACGGCGCGCCGGTGGAGTTCCACGGCCCCGCCGACGCCCGGGACGCCGGCGTCGCCGTCATCTACCAGGAGCCGACGCTCTTCCCCGACCTGTCGATCGCCGAGAACATCTTCATGGGGCGCCAGCCGCGCCGCTCCCTCGGCCGCGTCGACCACCGCGCGGTGAACGACGCGACGGCCGCGCTCTTCAAGCGGCTCGGCGTCGAACTCGACCCGGACCAGCCGGCCCGCGGCCTGTCCATCGCCGACCAGCAGCTCGTCGAGATCGCCAAGGCGCTCTCCTTCGACGCCCGGGTCCTGATCATGGACGAGCCGACCGCCGCCCTCACCGGCAGCGAGGTCGCCCGCCTCTTCGGCGTCGTTCGGACCCTGCGCGAGCAGGGCGCCGCCGTGCTCTTCATCTCGCACCGCCTGGAGGAGATCTTCGAGCTGTGCCAGCGGGTCACCACCCTGCGCGACGGCGCCTGGGTGAGCAGCGAGCCGCTCGACGGGCTCACCGAGGACGACCTCGTGCGCCGCATGGTCGGCCGCGACCTCGACGAGCTCTACCCCAAGCAGGACACCGAACTCGGCGACGTGGCGCTGAGCGTGCGCCGGCTGACCCGCGAGGGCGTCTTCACCGACATCTCCTTCGAGGTGCGCCGCGGCGAGATCGTCGGCCTCGCCGGGCTCGTCGGCGCCGGGCGCAGCGAGGTGGCCCGCGCCGTCTTCGGCGTCGACCGCTTCGACGGCGGCGAGGTCGAGGTGCTCGGCAAGCGGCTCAAGCCCGGTGCGCCGAGTCTCGCGATGCACGCGGGCCTCGCCCTCGTCCCCGAGGACCGGCGCGCCCAGGGCCTGGTGATGGACATGTCCATCGAGCGCAACATCGGGCTGACCGGGTTCGCCGCCACCAGCCGGGCGGGCCTGATGAACCGGAAGGCCGAGCGCAGCCGCTCGCTCGACTGGGCGGTCAGGCTCCAGGTGAAGTACGCGCGGCTCGCCGACGTCGTCGGCACCCTGTCCGGCGGCAACCAGCAGAAGGTCGTGCTCGCCAAGTGGCTGGCCACCGGACCGCAGGTGCTCATCGTGGACGAGCCGACGCGCGGCATCGACGTCGGCACCAAGGCCGAGGTGCACCGGCTGCTGTCCTCGCTCGCCGCCGAAGGCGTCGCCGTGCTGATGATCTCCTCGGACCTGCCGGAGGTGCTCGGCATGGCCGACCGCGTGCTCGTCATGCACGAAGGGCGGCTCGCCGCCGAGCTCTCACGGGCCGAGGCCAGCGAGGAGTCCGTCATGGCCGCCGCGACGGGGAGGGCCGCGTGATGTTCGCCGGATCGCCGTCGGGGGTCGTCCGTTCGTCGTGGCCGAGCGCGCCCCGCGGCGCAGCCGCTGAACGACGCAGCCCCGCGCCCCTGAGGGAGATGTTCGCATCGTGACCATGACAGCGCAGCCCGTACGCGAGGACGCCGTGCCCGAGCCCACCGCCGGGCGGCGGCTCATCGACAAGGTGTTCAAGGCCCGCGAGCTGGCCGTGGCCGGCGTGCTCGTGGTGATGCTGCTCGCCACCGAGGTCTCCAACACCGAGTTCCTGTCCGAACAGGGCGTCAAGGACCTGCTCCTGAACGCCACCATCCTCGTCCTCGTCGCCACCGGCCAGGCCGTCGTCGTCCTCACCCGCAACGTCGACCTGTCCGTCGGATCGGTGCTCGGCATCTCCGCCTTCGCCGCAGGGAACTACCTCCAGGGCGGCGGCAGCTCCCTGATCGCCGTGGTCTACGCCGTCGTCATCGGCGCCGTGTTCGGCGTCCTGAACGGCGCACTGGTCAGCCTAGGCAAGGTGCCCGCCCTCGTCGTCACCCTCGGCACGCTCTACGTCGTGCGGGGCATCGACTCCATCTGGGTCGGCTCCGAGCAGATCGTCGCCGCCGACCTGCCGAACGGCTTCGTCGACTTCGGCCACGACGGCCTGTGGGTCGTGCCCTACCTGGCGCTGCTCGCCCTCGCCGTGCTGCTCTGCGTCGGCTACTACCTGCGCAGTTTCCGCAGCGGCCGGGAGATGTACGCGCTCGGCTCGAGCCCCGAGGCCGCGACCCTGGCAGGCATCCCCGTCCGCAAGCGCATCATGACCGCCTACATCCTGTGCGGCGCGCTCGCCGGACTCGCCGGCGCCCTGTACCTGGCCCGCTTCGGCAACGTCGACTCCGGCACCGGCAACGGCTACGAACTCACCGTCGTCAGCGCCGTCGTGGTCGGCGGCGTCGCCTTCACCGGCGGCTCCGGCACCGTCTACGGCGCGGCCCTCGGCGCCCTGCTGCTGACCTCGATCAACAGCGTGCTGCCCGCCATCGGCGTCAGCTCCGTCTGGGTCACCGCCATCAACGGCGTCCTGCTGCTGCTCGCCATCGCCGTCGACCGGATCCTGGCCCTGCGCGTCGCCGCCGTGCTCCGCAAGCAGGCCGCACAGATGAGGAGCGCCCGCCATGCCTGACTCCATCAAGGCCGCATCCCCGAAAGGCCTGGTGCGCTGGGACACCGCCGTCGGCGCCCTGCTGATCGTGCTGCTGCTCTGCTCGTTCTCGTTCGTCGACAACTTCGGCAACGCGCTCAACGTGTCGTTCCTGATCGGCAACACCCTGCCGATCGCCCTGATCGCCCTGCCCATGACGATGCTCGTCATCTCCGGCGAGGTCGACCTGTCGGTCGGCTCCACCGCCGGTCTTTCCGGCGCCGTCATGGGCGCCCTGTGGAACAACGGCATGGCCATCGAGACGATCATCCCGCTCTGCCTGCTGCTCGGTGTCGTCTGCGGCCTGGTCAACGGCCTGCTCGTGACCCGCCTCGGGCTGCCGTCCCTCGCCGTCACCATCGGCACCATGGCCGCCTACCGGGGGATCGCGCAGATCGTCCTCGGCTCGGACTCGGTCACCGACTTCCCCTCGCAGTACCTGGACTTCGGCGCGGGCCGGTTCGGCGACACGTTCGTCCCGTACGCGGCCCTGCCGTTCGTGATCCTGCTCGCCGTCGCCGTCGTCGTGCTGCACGCCACCCGCGTGGGCCGCTCGCTGTTCGCGATCGGCGCCAACGAGGAGGCCGCCCGGTTCGCCGGCGTCCGCGTCAAGCGCCTCAAGCTGTCCATGTTCGTCACGACCGGCCTGCTGTCCGCCCTCACCGGCGTGTTCTGGGCCCTGCACTACGCCAGCGCCCGCTACGACAACGCCACCGGCCTCGAACTGTCCGTCATCGCCGCCGTGCTCCTCGGCGGCATCGACTTCGACGGCGGCAAGGGCACCCTGGGCGGCGCCGTCGCCGGTGTGTTCCTGCTCGGCTCGCTGCAGAACGTGATGAGCCTGCTCAACGTCTCCGCGCAGTCCCAGATCGTCGTCACCGGCGTCCTGCTCGTGATCTCGGTGCTCGCCCCGCGCGTCGGCCGCCAGGTCGCCCAGTCCAGGGCACGCCGCAGGACCGCCGCCGCGCTACCACCGGCGCCCACCGCCACCTGACACGCGGCCCTCGTACGTCGCACACAAGTCCCGTTCCCACCACCGCTAAGGAACCCTCATGTCCGTCACCGCCCGAACCCGCCGGCTCACCGCCGCGCTCGCCGTCACCACCGCCCTCGTCGTCGGCGCCACCGCGTGCGGCGGCACCACCAAGGACGACGCGAACAAGGAGGCGGCGAAGTCCAACGCCGCGGGCAAGGCCGACCCGAACGCGGCCACCAAGAAGGGCCTCACGGTCGCCTTCCTGCCCAAGCAGGTCAACAACCCGTACTTCACCACCTCCGACAACGGCGGCAAGAAGGCGCTCCAGGAACTGGGCTCGACGTACAAGGAGGTCGGCACCAGCAGCGGTACCGACACCTCGGGACAGGTCTCCTACGTCAACACCCTCACCCAGCAGCAGGTCGACGGCATCGCCGTGTCGGCGCAGGACCCGGGCGCCCTGTGCACCGCCCTGAAGCAGGCGATGAAGAACGGCGTCAGCGTCGTCACGTACGACTCCGACACCAAGGCCGACTGCCGCAACGTGTTCGTCTCGCAGGCCTCCGCCGAGGACCTCGGCCGCACCCAGGTCCAGCAGATCGCGAAGCAGATCGGCAACAAGGGCGAGATCGCGATCCTCTCGGCGGCCCAGACGGCCACCAACCAGAACACGTGGATCGACTACATGAAGGACGAGCTGAAGAAGCCCGAGTACAAGGACATCAAGCTCGTCACGACCGCCTACGGCGACGACGACGCCCAGAAGTCGTTCCAGCAGACGCAGGGCCTGCTCCAGGAGCACCCCAAGCTGAAGGGGATCATCTCCCCGACCACCGTCGGCATCAAGGCCGCCGCCCAGTACCTGTCCGGCTCCAAGTACAAGGGCAAGGTCAAGCTCACCGGCCTCGGCACCCCCAACGACATGAGGGCCTACGTCAAGAACGGCACCGTCGACGCGTTCGAGCTGTGGGACCCGGCCAAGCTGGGCGCGCTCGCCGCGCACACCGCCGTCGCCCTGGAGTCCGGCCGGATCACCGGCAAGGAGGGCGAGACGTACAAGGCCGGTGACATGGGCGAGTTCACCATCGGCAAGGACGGTGTCGTCAGCCTCGGCAAGCCGACCGTCTTCGACAAGGCGAACATCGACGACTTCAAGTTCTGAGCGGCGAAGGGAACACGACGGACATGCAGCGCGTCTGCTTCCTGCTCAAGGTCAGGGCCGACCGCGTCGACGCCTACCGCGCCCGCCACGAGGACGTGTGGCGGGAGATGCGGGAGGCACTGACCGCGACCGGCTGGCACAACTACTCGCTCTTCCTGCGCGAGGACGGCCTGCTCGTCGGCTACCTGGAGACGGAGAACTTCGAGGCGGCGCGGGCCGCCATGGACGCCACCGACGTCAACGCCCGCTGGCAGGCCGAGATGGGCTCCTTCTTCGAGGAGCTCGACGGGCAGGCGCCGGACGCCGCGATGCGGCCGCTCACCGAGGTCTTCCACCTTGCCTGAGCGGCCGGGTCGCCGGTCCACGGCCGGCATCAAGGACGTGGCGCGCGTCGCGGGAGTCTCCGTGGGCACCGTCTCCAACGTCCTCAACCAGCCGCACCGGGTCTCCGAGACGACCCGCCGCCACGTCCAGCAGGTCATCGCCCGCCTCGGCTACGTCCGCAGCGAGTACGCCCGTCAGCTGCGCGCGGGCCGCAGCCGCATGATGGGGCTGCTCGTGCTCGACATGGGCAACCCGTTCTTCGTCGACGTCGCGCGCGGTGCCGAGCGCGCCGCGCGCGACGCGGGCCTCGGCGTCATGGTCTGCAACAGCGGCCAGGACCCGGCGGAGGAGGGCGAGTACCTCTCCCTCTTCGCCGAGCAGCGGGTGCGGGGCGCGCTCGTCACCCCGGCCGACCCCAGCGGCAGCACCCTGCGCGACTTCCGGCGCCACGGCATTCCGTACGTGGTCGTGGACCGGGTCGCCGGCGACGAGGAGGGCTGCTCGGTCGCCGTCGACGACGTGTCGGGCGGCGCCCTCGCGCTGCGCCATCTGGTCGCGGGCGGTCATCGTTCCCTCGCGTTCGTGAGCGGGCCGCCGCACCTGCGCCAGGTGCAGGACCGCAGGGCGGGCGCCCACAAGGCGCTCGCCGAGGCGGGACTGCCGGACACGCTGCTGCGCGAACTGCCCACCGAACGGCTCGACGTGGCGGCGGGACGCGACGCGGGCGCCCGCCTCCTCGGCCTGGCCCCCCGTCCGACCGCCGTGTTCTGCGCGAACGACCTCCTTGCGCTCGGCGTGCTCCAGGCGCTGTACGCGGCCGGGGTGCGGGTCCCCGAGGACGTGTCCATCGTGGGCTACGACGACATCGAGTTCGCGGCGGCGGCCACGGTCCCGCTCACCTCGGTCCGCCGGCCCGCGCTCACCCTGGGCGCGATCGCCGCCGAACTGCTGCTCCAGGAGACGGGCGAGCGAGCTGCGGCCCACCGGCATCAACATGTCGTACTGCGACCGGAGCTGGTGGTCCGCGGGTCGAGCAGGGCCCGACCGTGAACGCGGCGGGGGCCGGACGGCGCGTCCGGCCCCCGCGTCCGTCAGCGGACCGTGCTGGTCAGCCGGTACCGCCCCGACGGCAGCCGGAAGGTGGCCGTCCCGTCCGCGAACCCCTCGAACCGCACCCCGGCGACGGAGCCGAGCGGGGTGCGCCCCTCCCGTACCGCGTTCGCCGACAGCGCCGGCAGCGCCAGCGTCGCCTCGGTGCCGGCGGGCACCGTCGCCTCGTACGTCAGCGTCCCGTCGGCCGCCAGCGACCACGCGCTCGTGATCTCGCCGTACGGCGACAGGTGCCGTCCCGAGACCCGGGTGATGCCACCGGTCGGGTCCAGGTGCGGCTGCAGCCGGAACCGGCGGAATCCGGGATGCTCGGGATCCCCGGCGATGCCCGCCATGGACGTGTACATCCACTCCATGATCGCGCCGTACGAGTAGTGGTTGAAGGAGTTCATCTCGACCGGCCCGAACCCGTCCTCCTCGGAGTACGAGTTCCAGCGCTCCCAGATCGTCGTGGCGCCGTTCTTCACCGAGTACAGCCACGACGGCATCGCGTCCTGGTGCAGCAGTTCGTACGCGAGGTCGGCGCGGCCCTCGTCGGTGAGGACCGGCGCGATGACGTTCGAGCCGAGGAAGCCGACGGAGAGGGTGTTCTCCGCGTACTCCACGCGCGCGCTGTCCGGGTGGGCCGCCTTGTACGCGGCGTCGTTCCCGATGTTGTCCGCCAGCAGGCCGACCAGGGAGCGGCGCTGGGCCTCGGTGTCGTAGAAGCCGAGCTTCAGGACCCACAGCAGCGCGGACTGGCTGTTGTCCTCCGGGTCACCGCCCATGGGCGGCTTGCCGCCGATGCTCGACTTCACGGTGATCGTGTCACCGTCGACCTGGACGTACTTCGCGAGGAACGCCTTGCGGATGCCGGCGAAGAGGCCGTCGTACGCCTTGGCCTCGCTGTCGCGTCCGGTGGCCCGGCCCATCTGTGCCATCAGACGCACGCTGTACGCGTAGTAGACGTCGCTCATCAACTGCGTGCCGGTGTTCTGGAACGCCAGCCAGTCGGCGAAGATCGCGCCCTGTCCCGCGTAGGTGTCGCCGCCCTTCTGCCGAATCCAGTCGATGTAGTGGGCCATCGCGTCCCAGCTGCGGTCGATGATCGTGGTGTCGCCGCTCATCTGCCACACCGTCCACGGCACGATGACCCCGCAGTCGGCCCAACCGCTGCACGGGGAGGCCGCGTTGTACCGGTTGCCGGGAGCCACCGCCGTGAACTGGGCGCCGTCGACGCCGTAGATCTTCTGCGACTCGATGAGGATCGACTCGAAGTGGCTGAGGAACGGCACCGCGTCACGGGTGTTGTACAGCCCGGTGTGCGAGAAGACCTGGGTGTCACCGGTCCAGCCGAGCCGTTCGTCGCGCTGCGGGCAGTCGGTCGGCACCCACAGATAGTTGCCGCGCTGACCCCAACGGACGTTGCTGATCAGCTGGTTGATGTCGTCGTCGTCCGTGCTGAGGTCTCCGGTGTCGTGCAGCGACGACGTGCCGACCCTGCCGACGAGCCCGGAGAACGTGACCTCGGTGTCGGCCGTGGTCACCTCCACGGACACGAAGCGGAAGCCGTAGAAGGCGAGCGAGTCCTCATGCGTCTCGCCGCCGTCGGCCCCCTTGAGGACGTAGGTGCTGGTGGACTTCGCGGAGCGCAGGTTGGCGCGGTAGAGCGAGCCTGCCGGGCCGTCCGCGCCCGCACTGTCGTCGTTGAGCATCTCGCCCGTCTTGACGACGAGTTGGGCCCCGGCCGGTCCCTTCACGGAGTAGCGGGGGACACCCACGAGGTTCTGGCCGAGGTCGAACACGGCCGTGTCGCCCGTGCGCAGGGTGACGGGTCCGGGTTCCTTCGTCGTCGAGCGGTCCGGGTCGGGGACGATCTCGCCCTTGCCGTTGGCGCTGGACGACTCGCCCGTCACCTTGTTGTAGACCGTGACGGATCGTGGTGTGCGGTCCCACGCGTCCATCAGCCGGGCGGTCTCACCGGGATAGGCGACCAGCTTCGCGTCGGGGAACTTCGTCCCGTAGCCGACCTGTTCGACGTCCGCCCACGCTCCCGCGTCGAAGCCGCCGTCCGCCCAGCCGTCGAGTTCCCGGCGGGCGTCGTAGGTCTGGCCGTCGTAGATGTCGTCGGCGCGGTAGGGGCCGGTGTCGGTGGCCTTCCAGCCGCCGCCCTCCTTCGTGACGAGCGACTGCGTGGAACCGTCGGTGTAGCGGACGAGCAGCTTGGCCTTGAGGGCGAGCGGATTGCCGTCCTTGGAGTAGTACGTACTGCCCTCGGATATCCGGGCGTTGTACCAGCCGTTGCCGAGCACCGCGCCCAGCGTCACTCTGCCGCCGCCGTCCGCGACCAGGCCCGTGACGTCGTACGTCATGTAGTTCACGGTCATGTCGTAGTTGGTCCAGCCGGGCGTGAGGAGCTCGGTGGCGCGGCCGCCGTCCTGCGGCACGGTGACGCGCTCGCCGTTGACGTACGCCGCGTAGACGCCCAGCGCCGACACGTAGAGGCGGGCGTCGCGGACCTTCTTGCGCGCGGTGAGCGGTGTCTCGGCGCGCAGCAGCGGCGCGCCCGCCGAGTTCGGGGCCTTGCCCTTCATGCCGATCCACTGCGCGCCGTCCCACTGGGTGACGCCGTCGCTGCTCAGCAGGCCCGTCTCGAACCAGGACGCGGCCGAGGTGCCGACCGGGCGGCCCTTGCCGTCCCAGGCGGTCACCGCCCAGAAGTACCGGGTGGACGGCTTCAGTCGGGGTCCGTCGTAGGCGACGGCGACCGAGTCGGCCGATGTCACGCGGCCGCTGTCCCAGACGTCACCGCGCCCGGCGGCGAGCTTTGCCGCGGAGGACGACACCTGGATCCGGTAGGCGCCCTGCGCCAGACCGCGCCGGTGCGAGCCGAGCCGCCAGCCGAAGCGCGGTCGGGTGGCGTCCGTGCCGAGCGGGTCGACGCGGTGCTCGACGGTCAGCCCGGTCACGGCGCCGTCGTCGGCCGAGGCCGCGGGTGCCGCCTGCGCGGGGGAGGCGGAGGTGAAGGTGCCGGCCGCGGCCACGACGGGCACGGCGCCCGCGGTCGCGGCCAGAACGGTCCTGCGTCGGATGTCGCTGCTCATCTGTGAGGTTTCCCTTCGACGGTGAAGGTGCTCGGGGATGGTGGGGGAGCGCCGATTGAACGGTTTCAAACGATTCAATGCGGGGTGGAGGAACCTACGGGTCCCTGTGGCCGCTGACAAGAGGTGTGCAGCAAAGACGGCTGAGTCGCGAGCGCCACGAAACGATTCAAAGGGTCGGAATCGGAGTGCTGCCGTCCGTCCGGCGGACCGAACGCGGGACGGGCCACCCCACGTAGACTCGCCGTGCCGCACCCGTTCACCTGGAGGATCACACCCGATGGCACAGTCCGTGGGGATCAAGGACGTCGCCCGTGTCGCCGGGGTGTCCGTGGGCACCGTCTCGAATGTGATCAACCGTCCGGAGACCGTGGCCGAGGAGACCCGCGCCCGCGTCCTGTCGGCCATCGACCGGCTCGGCTACGTCCGCAGCGAGTCGGCCCGTCAACTGCGCGCGGGGCGCAGCCGGATCATGGGGCTGCTCGTCCTCGACATGGGCAACCCGTTCTTCGTCGACGTGGCGCGCGGCGCCGAGCGGGCCGCGCGCGAGGCCGGGCTCGGCGTCATGGTGTGCAACAGCGCGCAGAGCCCCACCGAGGAGGCCGAGTACCTCTCCCTCTTCGCCGAGCAGCGGGTGCGCGGTGTGCTGCTCACCCCGGCCGAGGCGACCGGCCGCACCGTCGAGCAGTTCCGGCGGCACGACATCCCCTTCGTGCTCGTCGACCGGGTCGCCGAGGGCGCCACCGAGTGCTCCGTCTCCGTCGACGACGTCAACGGCGGCGCGCTCGCCGTCCGCCACCTCGTCGGCGCCGGCCACCGCCGGATCGCCTACGTGAGCGGTCCGCCCGCCCTGAACCAGGTCAAGGACCGGCGCCAGGGCGCCCTGCGCGCCCTCGACGAGGCCGGGCTGCCCGCCACCGCCCTGCACGAACTGCCCACGGAACGCCTCGACGTCGCCGCCGGACGCGACGCGGGCGCCCGCCTCCTCGGCCTCGCCGACCGCCCCACCGCGGTCTTCTGCGCCAACGACCTCCTCGCCCTCGGTGTCCTGCAGTCCCTGTACGCGGCCGGGGTGCGGGTCCCCGAGGACATCGCGATCGTGGGCTACGACGACATCGAGTTCGCGGCGGCCGCCGCGGTGCCGCTCACCTCGGTGCGGCAGCCGGCCGTCACCATGGGCGCGCTCGCCGCCGAACTGCTCCTCGAGGAGATCGAAGCGGCCGACCGGCCGGACGGCGGGCACGAGCACCGTCGCGTCGTGCTCCAGCCGGAACTCGTCGTGCGCGGCTCCAGCCTGGGCCCGCGCTGACCGTGCCCGGCGCCGTGTGCTGAACTGGTCCGCAGATCCGGAATGTCCGCACTCCGGACACCCGTACCGCCCTGCGCACAGGAGCCGAATTGAGCGCCGCCCGCTACCGCCAGCCCGGAGTCGTCCTCACCGACCATCGCTTCACCGTCCCGCTGGACCACGACAGCCCCGACGGCGAGCGCATCGAGCTGTACGCGCGCGAGGCCGTCGCCGCCGGGCGTGAGGACGACACGCTGCCCTGGCTCGTCTATCTCCAGGGCGGCCCCGGCTTCGGCGCCAACCGGTTCTCCGGGCAGGAGGCGTGGCTGGGCCGCGCCCTCCGGGACTACCGGGTGCTCCTGCTCGACCAGCGCGGCACCGGTGCCTCCACGCCCGCGAACCGCCAGACGCTCCCGCTGCGCGGCGACGCCGAACAGCAGGCCGCCTACCTCACCCGGTTCCGCGCCGACTCGATCGTCCGCGACTGCGAGGCCGTCCGCCCCCAGGTGACCGGCGGCGCGCCGTGGACCGTCCTCGGCCAGAGCTTCGGCGGTTTCTGCGCCACGCACTACCTCTCCGCCGCGCCCGAGGGGCTGGACGCCGCACTGATCACCGGCGGGCTGCCCACCCTGGACGGCCACGCCGACGATGTCTACCGTGCCGCCTACCCGCGCATCGAGCGCAAGGTCCGCGCGCACTACGCCCGCTATCCGATGGACGTGGAGCGGGCCCGCGAGATCGGCACGCACATCGCCGAGCGGCGGCCGGTGCTGCCCAACGGCTACACCCTCACCCTCGAGGCCTTCCAGTCCCTCGGCATCTGGCTCGGCGGCGGAGACGGCAGCGACCGCCTGCACTATCTGCTGGAGGACGCGTTCGTCCGCACCCCCGCAGGCCGCGAACTGTCCGACTCCTTCCGGGAACAGGTCGCCGGCGCCCTGTCGTACGCCGCCCATCCGCTGTACGCCCTGCTCCACGAGGCCATCTACGCGCAGGGCGGCCGGGCCACCGACTGGGCCGCCGAGCGGGTCCGCGCGGAGTTCCCGCAGTTCGACGGCGAGCGGGCGCTCGCCTCGGGCGGGCCGCTCTACTTCACCGGGGAGTCCATCCACCCCTGGCAGTTCGACTGCGATCCGGCGCTGCGGCCGCTGCGGGACGTCGCGGCCGCGCTCGCCGCCCGGACCGAGTGGACGCCGCTGTACGATCCGGCGCGGCTCGCCGCCAATGAGGTGCCGGTGGCTGCCGCCGTGTACCACGACGACATGTACGTGGACACGGAGCATACGCTCGGGACGGCTCGTGCCGTGCGGGGGCTGCGGCCCTGGGTGACCAACGAGTTCGAGCACGACGGTCTGCGCGCCGGGGGGCCGCGGGTTCTCGACCGGTTGCTGGGGATGGTGCGCGGGGAGGTCTGACCCGTCGTCCGTCCGCGGCTCGCGTCGCCCCCTGAAGGCATGCGCTGCGCGCAGCCTTCCCCGATGAGATGCCGCACGAAGTGCGCATCTCAGGGGCGCGGGGAACTGCGCGAGCAACCACGGCGAAAGCCGCGGGCGAAGTACCAGCTGGGGGCGCGGGCCATTTCCACCGGAGCCGCGCCCGACCGGCACCCCGGCCCCACAACGCACCGGCACGGGAGCGGAGGCGACTATCGTGGCGGGATGGCACCCGAGTTGATCCGTATCGTCTCCCGCTCATCGCCCATGGCTCTCGCCCAGGTGGAGCGCGTCCGCGCCGAACTCGCCGCACTCCATCCGGACCTCCGCACCGAGGTCGTCCCCGTCACGACCAGCGGTGACAAGTGGATGGGCGACCTGGCGCAGCTCGGCGGGAAGGGCGCCTTCACCAAGGAGGTCGACCAGGCGCTGCTCGACGGCCGTGCCGACCTCGCCGTGCACTGCCTGAAGGACATCCCGGCGGACCGCCCGCTGCCGGAGGGGTGCACGTTCGGCGCGTACCTGAAGCGCGACGACGTCCGGGACGCGCTGATCGACCCGGCCGGCCGCAGGCTCGACGAACTCCCGGAGGGCACGCGGGTCGGCACCTCGTCCGTCCGCCGTGTCGCCCAACTCGCCGCGAGCCACCCGCATCTGGAGTGCGTCCCGATGCGGGGCAACGCCAACCGGCGCCTGGAGAAGATGGCGGCGGGAGACGCGGACGTGCTGCTCCTCGCGCTCTCCGGCCTCGAACGGATCGGGCGCCTGGACGTGGTCACCGACGTCCTCTCGCCCGAGGCGATGTGCCCGCCGATCGGCGCCGGGATCCTCGCCCTGCAGTGCCGCGCCGACGACGAGGGCACGCTGGACGCCGTCAGCGGCCTCGGGCACCACGACACCTGGCGGGAGGCGAGCGCCGAGCGGATGTTCCTGCACGTCCTCCAGGGCCACTGCAACTCGCCCGTGGCCGGATACGCGCGCTCGGAGCGCAACGGCGATCTGTCCCTGCGGGCGTGCGTGTTCACGCCCGACGGCAAGCGAGTGCTCAACGCCCAGGAGTGGGCGGGCCCCCTGGACCCCACGACGCTCGGCATGTCGGTCGCGGTCGCACTGCTGCGCCAGGGCGCCCGCGAACTGATCGACGGCATCCCGCACTAGGATTTCAGCCGGTGGGCCGCGCCGCCGACGGGAGTCTCTGCGCGGCCAGGACCGCCAGGCACACCAGCCCCGCGAGCACCGTCAGCGCCGTACCCATCGACGCCACGAAGTCCCCGCCCGCCAGCAGCGTCGTCGCCGTCGCCACCCCGAGCGTCGGGCCGATGTTCATCGCCGTCTGCTGCAGACCACCCGCCACCCCGGCGTCCACCCGCCGGGCCCGGCGTACCAGGACCTCGGTCGCGGTGACCATGACCGTGCCGAACCCGGCGCCCATGGCGAACGCGCACGCCGCGACGGCCCATGCGCCCGCCCCGGTGTCGAGGCGGCCGAAACCGAAGACACCGGCCGCCAGCAGCAGCAATCCGCAGGACGTCGTGGGCCGCGCCCCGTAGCGGCGCAGCAGCACCGCGCCGAGCGGCGCCGCGAGCACCATGCACAGTGCGGTGGGCAGCATCCGCAGGGCCGTGCCCAGCGCGTCGAGCCCGAGGACGTCCTGAAGGAAGTACGTCGCCGTGAACAGCGTGCCGAACAGCGCCGCCGACGCGGACAGCAGCACGCCGAGCGCGGCGGCCACCACCGGGGAGGCCAGCAGGGCGGGGGAGAGGAGCGGGTCCGGGGCGCGCCGCTCGTGCCGGACGAAGGCCACCGTGGCCGCGCAGGTCCCGGCCAGAGCCCCCGTCGGCACCGCAGTCCAGCCCGCTCCGGGCAGGGTGACCAGCACCGTCACCAGGCAGGCGAGGGCCGCGCCCAGCAGGAGCGTGCCGCCCGCGTCGAGTCCGGCCCCGCGCCGCTCGACGGGCGCCTCCTCGTCCCGTACGCCCAGCACGAGCAGTGCGATCGCCACGGCCGGCACCACACCCAGGAAGAACACCGAGCGCCAGCCCAGATGGGCCGTGAGCACCCCGCCGACCAGCGGGCCCGCGGCCGCCGCGACGCCGATGGCGCTGGTGCGCAGGGCGATCGGCATGGCCAGCTCGTCCGGCGGATACGCGGCGCGCAGCATGCCGAGCGTCGCCGGCTGCAACAGCGCCCCGCAGGCACCCTGGAGGACGCGCAGCGCGATCACCGCGCCGATGCCGGGCGCGCACCCGATGCCCGCCGAGGCCGCCGCGAACCCGAGCATCCCGTACCCGAAGAGCCGCCGGTGCCCGTACCGGTCGCCGAGCCGCCCGGCGAGGACGAGCAGACTCGCCACCGCGATCAGATAGCCCGTACTCGTCCACTGCACCTGAGCGAGAGAGGCACCCAGATCACGCTGGAGCGCGGGCTGGGCGATGGTCAGCACGGTGCCGTCGAGGGCCACGAGGACGGCGCCGACGACACTGCCCGCGAGGGTGACGCGGCGCGTGGTGCGGCCCTTCACCGGGGTGCCGGGCCCAGGTGTGCGTCGAGCACCGACGCCAGCAGCGGTGCCATGTCGTCGGTGCCCGCGGCCAGTTGAAGGCTGCCCCAGCCCCACAGCTGGGCGACACCGTGCAGGTTCGCCCACAACGCGGCCGCCACCACGGAGGGTTCCGCCCCCGGACGCACCTTTGCCACCAGCTCCGTCAGCAGTCCGAACAGCGGCAGGCTCGTCTCCCGCAGGCCCAGTTCGTTCGACTCCAGCAGATCGTGACGGAACATCAGCTCGTACATGCCGCGATGGTCCGCCGCGAAGGCGAGATAGCTGCCGGCCAGGACGGCGAGCCGGGCACGCGGCTCCCGTCCGGCCCCGTCCAGCGCGCGCGCCGCCTCCGCGCCGAGGTGCGTGAAGCCCCGGCGCGCGATCGCCGAGAGCAGCTCCAGGTGCGTGGGGAAGTAGCGGCGCGGCGCGCCGTGCGAGACCCCCGCGCGGCGGGCGATCTCCCGCAACGACAGGGCCGCCGCGCCCTCCGCCTCCACCAGGGCCACCCCGGTGTCGATGAGCCGGTCCCGCAGGCCGTTTCCGCTGCCGCCGATCCCCGAACTGTCCTCGCCCGTTGTCATAGACACTGTCTACTCGATTCGCGTAGACAGTGTCTACCCCCTGGTGGGTGCACGGCTCTTCAAGGTGTGAGGCAGGGCCGCTACGCTGCGCGCCGCCAGGGACGCCGACGACCGGCTGGGGGCCGCATGATCGACACGACCGACACCTCCATCCCCGACGGGGACGAGCGGCGGCTTCGCCTGGACGTCGGGAAGGACGGCATCGGGGTGCTCACGCTGTGCCGCCCGGCCAAACTGAACGCCTGGAGCTGGGAGTCGAGCCGTCAGCTCGGGGTGCTGGCCGACCGGATCCGGTTCGA
This sequence comes from Streptomyces sp. NPDC001904, assembly GCF_040297005.1. Lineage (NCBI taxonomy): Bacteria > Bacillati > Actinomycetota > Actinomycetes > Kitasatosporales > Streptomycetaceae > Streptomyces > Streptomyces sp. NPDC001904. The sequence continues at coordinate 139,802 of NZ_JBEOYI010000012.1, forward strand.
CGACCGGATCCGGGTCGTCCTGCTGCGCGCCGAGGGGCGTGCCTTCTGCGCGGGCATCGACGTCACCGCGCCCGGCGGCGGGATCGAGGGGGAGAGCGGATCGGCCCGCAGCCGCGGCTACTACGAAGGCATCCGATGGGCGCACGAGCGGTTCGCCGCGTTCGCGCGCCTGCCGCAGCCCGTCGTCGCGGCCGTGCGCGGGTACTGCCTCGGCTTCGGCTTCGAGCTCGCCCTCATGGCGGACGTCCGGATCGCCGCCGACGACGCCGTGTTCGCGCTGCCGGAGGCGCAGTTGGGGGTGGCGGTCGACGCGGGCGGTGATCTGCGCATCGCGCGCGAGGCCGGAGCCGGCTGGGCCAAGTTCCTCGCGCTGACCGGGCGGCGCATCGACGCGGACACCGCGTGGCGGCTGGGCCTGCTCCAACAGATCTCTTCCGGGGCCGACTTGGAGCAGGCGGCCCGCACCGTGGCGCAGGAGATCGCGGCGAACGCGCCCCTGGCCGTGCAGTCCGTCAAACGCGACATCGACGCCTACGCCGACGCGGGCCTCGACGCCGCTCTCGACCGCGTGGCGATGAGCGCGGCGCTCACGCTCACCTCCGACGACGCGACGGAGGGGTTCACCGCGAAGGCGCGGCGCAGGCCCCCGGACTTCCGGGGAGCGTGAGCCGCCCCGCGGTCAGTGCTCCCCCGATTCTGCCGGTCCTGCCGGTCCTGCCGGTCCTGCCGATCCCGCACCGGCCGGGTCGTGCGGGCCCTCAGGGTTCTCGCCGAGCTCGAACACGCTCTGCCGCAAGGCCCGGATCGCGTCGTCCAGTTCGGCCACACAGTGCAGCAGCCGGGTGCGCGCGGCCCCCTCGCCGATCATCGCCGCGGTGCCGTGCAGCTCCAGACCCGTGTCGAAGACCTTCCGCACCACGCCCTCGCGGAGCCGGGCGGCGATCCGCTCCCGCTCGCGGGCCAGCGAGAGCTCGCGCACCTCCGCCTGAAGCGCCGTGTTGGAGACGAGCGAACTGCTGATCCGGTCCCGCAGACCGTGGGTGGCGACCGCGATCAGCGCGCCGAGCGCGCTCCAGAGCACGATCCGCCGCGCGACGACGACATCGGGCGTGGCCTGGGCGACCGACGACACCGCCTGGACGACCACGACCGCGGTGACCACGCACGCCGACTCCCAGCGTCGATGGAACAGCACTGTCCAGATCAGCGGCACCAGCAGGACGAGCCCGATCCCCGACGCGGCGCCTGTCGCCAGGATCAGCTCCAGGACGGACGCCGTGCACAGCAGGGGCATCAGCACCGGGGACCAGCTCGGCAACCGCCCCCAGGGAAGCAGGAAACCCCCGGCGCACAGCGCCAGGAGCACGACGCTGCCGAGATACGCGGGCCAGGACTCCACAGCTCCGTCCGGCACCAGGACTCCGGTCGTGGCCGCGACGGAGACCAGGGCGAACGGCGCGGCGCGCGGAAGGAGATCGGGTTGCCGGAACTGCCGTCCCACGAGGGGGCCGTCGGTACCGGCCAGTGCGCGCCAGTGCGTGGCCGGAGTCTTCATGAGCGCCCCCATCGGCCGGAGTCGTCCACGGCCCCGCCGAGGGACTGAATCGCGTGACCGTACGCATGGTAGCGACACGGGCCCCGGAGCAGACAGGGAATCGGCGCCGGTCGGGGCGCCCTCCCGGAGCGGCGTGCCGTGTCCTAGGGGGTGAACGGACCCCGCCCCAACTGCTCCCGCACCGTCGTCACCGGCGCGTTCACCAGGTCGCGGCGCTGCCAGTTCGCCCCGTCCACCACCAGGGTGTGCCCGCTGATGAACCGGGCGTAGGGGGAGGCGAGGAACGTGGCCGCCCAGCCCAGTTCGCGCGGCGCGCCCACCCGCAGCGCGGGCTGGCGGGCGCCGGGGGCGTCGGACCGGTCCAGGTTCGCGCGGATCGCCGGCGTCATGTCCTCGTGCGGCATGAGCCCCGGCACCAGGCCGTTGACCTGGATGCCGTACGGGCCCCACTCCACGGCCAGCGTCTCCACCAGGTTCTTCACCCCGGCCTTCGCCGCCGCGCTGTGCGCGAAGCCGGGCCCACCGGTCCACGCGTACGACGCGCCCACGGCGAGCACCGACCCCGCGGTGCCCGCCGCCAGATGCCGACGGCCGAACTCGCGGGTCATGAAGAACGTGCCGTTGAGCGTGATGTCGACGACCGACCGCCAGCCGTTGGGGCTCAACTCCTCGGCCGGAACCGGAAAGTTGGCCGCCGCGTTGTTCACCAGGACGTCCGGGGCGCGGCCGTGCGCCGCCCACGCCGCGTCGAAGACCTCCGTGATCCGGCCCGCGTCCCGGATGTCACAGGTCGCCGCCGTCACCTTGCCCGCGCCCTCGAGCGCCGCCAGCTCCTCGCGGGCCGGCGCCAGATGCTCCCCCTTGCGGCTCGCGATCATCACGTCCGCGCCGAGGCGGGCGAACTCGGCCGCGATCGCCCGGCCGAGCCCGGTCCCGCCGCCGGTCACCAGGACCAGCCGGCCGTCGTACGTGCCCGGGGGCAGCGCCGACGCACCGAGCGGCGGAGGAGCGGGCAGTCCGGGTGCGGCAGGCGTCGTCATGCGGGCATGGATACCCGCTGCGCCGTCAACTTGCCACTGCCGTGCCGGACTTGGTGCGCGCCGCGGCCACCGCCCGCTCGCCCTCGGGCGAGAACGCCCCGGCCCGTCGCAGCGCGGCGCCCCGGGCCGCGTCGGACATCACCAGCTGGGCGTTGATGAAGGCACCCGCCCGGTACCCCGCGCTCGCCGCGTTGACGACCTGCTCGGCAGGGCCCGCCGCGTTCCCCACGGCCCACACGCCCGGCACACTCGTCTGCCCGGTCGGGTCCACGTCGACGAACGGCCCCGCGGGGGTCTCCTTCGTCGTGGCGCCCAGTGCGGACAGCAGGCCGTCGCGCGGCACCGTACGGGTGGGCACGACGAACACCTCCCGCGCGAACTCCCGGCCGCCCGCGAGCCGCACCCCGGTCAGCCGGTCGTCCGTCACCACGAGCCGGTCGACCGCGCCCACGGCCACGCTCACCCCTGCGGCGGCCAGCAGCTGCCAGTCGTCGTCCGGCAGGCCGTCGGCGTCCGTGCCGTCGAGGAAGAGCGTCACGTCGCCGGAGAGCTGGCTGAACAGCAGTGCCTGATGGATACCGGTCGCCTCCCGGTACAGCACGCCGATCGCCCGGTCCCGGACCTCCCACCCGTGGCAGAACGGGCAGTGCAGGACGTCCCTGCCCCAGCGTTCGGCGACGCCGGGCACCTCCGGCAGCTCGTCCACCAGGCCCGTCGCGATCACCAGGCGGCGCGCGTGCACCCGGCCGCCGGACGCGAGCGTCACGTCGAACTCGCCCTCTCCGTCCGGCTCCGCCGCCGTCACCCGGTCCGAGACCAGCTCCACGCCGTATCCGGTGACCTCCCGGCGTACCTCGGCCAGGAACTCCGCGGGCGGCATCCCGTCGCGGGACGGGTAGCCCTGCATGTGCGCGGCCGGCGCGTTGCGCGGCTCGCCCGCGTCGACCACCAGGACCGAGCGGCGCGAGCGACCGAGGATCAGCGCCGCCGACAGGCCCGCCGTGGCCCCGCCGACGACCACGACCTCGTACCTGTCCTTCTCGACGCCGCTCGTGCTGTTCGTGCTGTTCATGGGGCTCACCTCATCTGAGTACCGGCTGACCTCGTCGCTTTCGACGGTGCGGGATCGCTCGCCGGATTGACAAACGGCTTTGCCGAAACTGCAATGGATTCATGAACGCACACGATGACGAAGCCGACGCCGGGCCGGAAGCGAGCATGGGTGAGGTGCTGTCCGGCGTCGGGCCGCGCCTGCGCGCCCTGCGCAAGGAGCGCGGCGCCACCCTCTCCGGCCTCTCCGAGACCACGGGCATCTCCGTCAGCACGCTCTCCCGACTGGAGTCCGGGCTGCGCAAGCCGAGCCTGGAGCTGCTGCTGCCCATCGCCCGCGCCCACCAGGTCCCGCTGGACGAGCTGGTCGGCGCCCCGCCGGTCGGCGACCCCCGGGTGCGCGGCGCGAAGCCCGTCGTGCGGCACGGCCGGACGATGATCCCGCTGACCCGGCAGCCGGGCGGCCTCCAGGCCTACAAGATCATCGAGCCGAACCGGGTGACCGAACCCGACCCGCAGACCCACGAGGGCTACGAGTGGATCTACATGCTCTCCGGCAGGCTGCGGATCGTCCTGGGCGAGCACGACGTGATCCTCGGCCCCGGTGAGGCCGCCGAGTTCGACACCCGGGTGCCGCACTGGTTCGGGTCGACGGGGGAGGGGCCCGCCGAGTTCCTGAGCCTCTTCGGGCCGCAGGGTGAGCGCATGCACGTACGGGCACGGCCCGCTCGGGCCAAGGGTGACGAGTGAGCGTGGCCAGGGCATTCACAGACGGGCAAGCGACCGCTTAGTATGCAGCGGAACCCGGTTTGACGAAGCAGTCCCGTGGAGGCCCCGCATGCAGGCATGGCAAGTGCACGAGAACGGCGAGCCGAGCGAGGTGATGCGCCTGGAGGAGGTGGCGCGTCCCGAGCCCGGCGAGGGGCAGGTCCTGCTCAAGGTGCGCGCCGCCAACATCAACTTCCCGGACGCGCTGCTCTGCCGCGGCCAGTACCAGGTCAGGCCGCCGCTGCCGTTCACCCCCGGAGTGGAGATCTGCGGCGAGACCGAGGACGGCCGCCGCGTCATCGCCAACCCGGCTCTGCCGTACGGCGGCTTCGCCGAGTACGCCGTCGCCGACGCCCGCGCGCTGCTGCCCGCCCCGGACGCCCTCGACGACGCCGAGACGGCCGCGCTGCACATCGGGTACCAGACCGGCTGGTTCGGCCTGCACCAGCGCGCCCGCCTCCAGGAGGGCGAGACGCTGCTCGTGCACGCCGCCGCGGGCGGGGTCGGCAGCGCCGCCGTCCAGCTCGGCAAGGCCGCGGGCGCCCGGGTCATCGGCGTCGTCGGCGGCCCCGACAAGGCCAAGGTCGCCCAGGAGCTGGGCTGCGACGTCGTCGTCGACCGGCGCTCCGACGATGTCATCGCCGCGGTCAAGGAGGCGACCGGCGGACGCGGCGCCGACGTGATCTACGACCCCGTGGGCGGCGACGCCTACCAGCAGTCGGCGAAGACCGTCGCCTTCGAGGGCCGGATCGTCGTGGTCGGCTTCGCCTCGGGCAGCATCCCGGCCCCCGCGCTCAACCACGCGCTGGTGAAGAACTACTCGATCATGGGTCTGCACTGGGGCCTGTACGCCCAGAAGAACCCCGGGCTCATCCCGCACTGCCACGAGAAGCTCACCGAGCTGGCCGCGCGCGGCGCCATCAAGCCCCTCGTCAGCGACCGCGTCGACCTCGCCGACGCACCGTCCGCCGTGCAGCGCGTCGCGGACGGCGTCACCACCGGCCGCGTCGTCGTGGTGCCCGGTCTCCACGCCCGTACGGAAGGAGCCGCCGCATGAGCGTCGACGCCGCGCGACTGCACGCGCTGACCCAGGAGTTCCTGGCCGCGCACCCGGTCGCGACCACCCCGCGCGAGGAGTTCCTCAGCGCCCGCTTCGACGCCGGCCTCGCCTGGGTGCACTACCCGGAGGGCCTCGGCGGTCTCGACGCGCCGCGCGCCCTGCAGGCCGTCGTGGACACCGAGCTGGAGGCGGCGGGCGCCCCCGACAACGACCCCCGGCGCAACGGGATCGGGCTCGGCATGGCCGCCCCCACCATCCTGCGCTACGGCACCGAGGAGCAGAAGCAGCGGTTCCTCAAGCCGCTGTGGACCGGTGAGGAGGTGTGGTGCCAGCTGTTCAGCGAGCCCGGCGCCGGATCCGACCTCGCCGCGCTCGGTACCCGCGCCGTCCGCGAGGGCGACGACTGGGTCGTCAACGGGCAGAAGGTGTGGACGTCCGGCGCGCACAACTCCCGGTTCGCCATCCTCATCGCGCGTACCGACCCGGACGTGCCCAAGCACCGGGGCATCACGTACTTCGTGTGCGACATGACCGACCCCGGCGTCGAGGTGCGGCCGCTGCGCCAGATCACCGGCGAGGCCGAGTTCAACGAGGTCTTCCTCACCGACGTCCGGATCCCCGACGCCCACCGGCTCGGCGAGATCGGCGACGGCTGGAAGGTCGCCCAGACCACCCTCAACAACGAGCGCGTCGCCATCGGCGGCATGCGCATCCCGCGCGAGGGCGGCCTGATCGGCATCGTCGCCGACACCTGGCGCGAGCGCCCCGAACTGCGCACGCACGACCTGCACCAGCGCCTGATGACCCTGTGGGTCGAGGCCGAGGTCGCCCGGCTCACCGGCGAACGCCTGCGCCAGCAGCTCGTCGCCGGACACCCCGGGCCCGAGGGCGCCGGCATGAAGCTCGGCTTCGCCCGCCTCAACCAGCAGATCAGCGGTCTCGAGCTGGAACTCCTCGGCGAGGAGGGCCTGTTGTACGACGACTGGACGATGCGCCGCCCGGAGATCGTCGACTTCGCGGGCCGCGACGCCGGATACCGCTACCTGCGCGCCAAGGGCAACAGCATCGAGGGCGGGACGAGCGAGGTCCTGCTGAACATCGTCGCCGAGCGCGTGCTGGGCCTGCCGCCCGAGCCCCGCACCGACAAGGACGTCGCCTGGAAGGACCTCTCACGATGAGCACACAGCCCGACCTCCTCTACTCCGAGGACGAGGAAGCGCTCCGCTCGGCGGTCCGCGACCTGCTCACCGACCACTGCGCCGCCCCGGCCGTGCTCGCGCGGATCGAGAGCGACGAGCCGCACGACCGGGCCCTGTGGAAGAACCTCGCCGAGAGCATGGGGCTGGCCGGCCTTCTCGTGCCCGAGGAGCGCGGCGGACAGGGCGCCTCGCACCGGGAGGCCGCCGTCGTCCTGGAGGAGCTGGGCCGCGCCGTCGCCCCCGTCCCCTACCTGACGAGCGCCGTCATCGCCACCGAGGCGCTGCTCGCCTGCGTCGGCGCCGAGGCCGAGACCCTGCTGTCCGCGCTCGCCTCGGGCCGCACCGTCGGCGCGCTCACCGTCCCGCTGTCGGCGACGCCCGGCCGGGAGTTCAAGGACGTACGCGCCACGGACTCCACCCTGACCGGGCGGGTCACCGGGGTCGCGGACGCGGCCTTCGCCGACGTGTTCCTCGTGCCCACGTCCGCGGGCCTGTTCGCCGTGGACGCCTCGGCCGACGGGGTCACGGTCGCACCGCAGACCTCCTTCGACCCGACGCGTCCGCTGGCCGGCGTCACCTTCGAGGCCGCCGCCGGACGGCTCCTCGCCGACACCGCCGCACCCGCCGTGCGCCGCGCCCTGCGCGCCGGTGCCGGACTGCTCGCCTCGGAGCAGCTCGGCCTCTCCGACTGGCTGTTGACGGAGACCGTGCGCTACACACGCGAGCGCCACCAGTTCAACCGGCCCGTCGGCTCCTTCCAGGCGCTCAAGCACCGGCTCGCCCAGCTGTGGCTGGAATTGGTCAACGCCCGCGCAACGGCCCGCAACGCGGCCGACGCGCTCGCCACCGGCAGCGACGACACCGACGTGGCCGTCGCCGTCGCCCAGGCGTACGCGGCACCCGTCGCCGTGCACGTGGCCGAGGAGGCGCTGCAACTGCACGGTGGCATCGGCATGACCTGGGAGCACCCGATCCACCTCTACCTCAAGCGCGCCAAGTCCGACGCGATCGCGCTCGGCACCGCGGGCCGCCACCGGGAGGAACTGGCCGAACTGGTCGATCTCCGGACGCCCTGAGCGACCGCCGGATCAATCCGATGGACAGTGACGTCATGCCCGTGATCTCTTCACGGGCATGACGTCACTCATCCGCCACGTGACCATCGACTGCGCCGACCCTTACACCCTCGCCGGTTTCTGGGCCGAAGCCCTCGGGGGAGCCGTCACCGACGAGGACCAACCGGGCGACCCTGAGGCGCTGGTGGAGAGCGCGTCGGTGGGCGTCCTCTTCATCCGCGTCCCCGAGGGCAAGGCCGCGAAGAACCGCCTGCACGTAGACCTCCAGCCGCAGGACCGCACCCGGGACGAGGAGGTCGACCGGCTGCTCGCCCTGGGCGCCACCCTCCAGGGCGACCACCGCCGCCCCGACGGCACGGGCTGGGTGACCCTCCAGGACCCGGAGGGCAACGAGTTCTGCGTCGAGCGCAGCGCGGCGGAGCGGGCGACGTAGCCCGGGGTGACGCCACCCGGACCGCCCCGGATGAACCGCAGGCGGCGGTCCGGCCAACTCCCCTTCCAGGGCTGCCCATCAGTGCCACGAGCCCCGCATACTCGCCCGTGTCCCACCGGCCCACCACGGGAGGCACACATGGCACCGACCACCCGCCGCAGAGCCCTCGGCGCGCTCGCCGCCGTACTGGCCACCGGTGTCGCCGCACCGCAACTCGCCCACGCCGGCGGACGGCGGCGCGACCCGAAGCCGCTGCTCCGCGCCCACGCCCACAACGACTACGACCACCCGCGCCCGCTGTTCGACGCCCTCGACCACCGGTTCAACAGCGTCGAGGCCGACATCTACCTCGTCGACGGCGACCTCCTCGTCGCCCACGACCCCGTCGACCTCGATCCGGCCCGCACCCTCGAATCCCTCTACCTCGCCCCGCTCGCCGCCCGGGTCCGCGACCGGCACGGCTCGGTGTACCAGGGGTGGCGGCTGCCGCTCCAGCTCCTCGTCGACATCAAGACCGAGGGCGACGCGACCTACCGCGAACTCGACCGCCAACTACGCCGTCACCGTGGCCTGTTCACGACCTACGCACACGGCAAGGTGCACACGGGCCCGGTCACCGCCGTCGTCTCCGGCGACCGCGCCGCAGGCCCGGTCATCGCGGCCCAGCGCACCCGCAGCGCCTTCTACGACGGCCGTCTCGCCGACCTCGGCACCGCGGACCCCGCCTCCTTCATCCCACTCATCAGCGACAACTGGACGAACACCTTCACCTGGCTGGGCGTCGGCCCGATGCCCGCCGCCGAACGCGACAGGCTGCGCGGCATCGTCGCCGCCGCCCACGCGCGCGGACAGCGTGTCCGGTTCTGGGCCACCCCCGATGTGGCGGGACCCGAACGGGACGCCGTGTGGGGCGAGTTGATCGCCGCCGGTGTCGATCACCTGAACACCGACGACCTCGCGGGCCTCGAAGCGTTCCTCGACGCCCACGACCACTGACCCGCCCACGGTGACCGCTCCGCGGTGACCCGCAGTCAACACTCTTTCGGGGGACAGGTCGTGCCCCGCCGAACGCCCTCCGCTGCGCCACACTTGCGGCCGAAAGCCACGGTGCTGACGTGGCGGAGGAGGTTCGGCGATGTCCCTGTCCATTTCCCTCGTGGTACTGCTCCTGATCGTCGCGGTGATCATTCTGCGCAACGGCGCCATGAAGGTCCCCCACGCCCTGGTCTGCGTGCTGCTCGGGTTCCTGCTCGCCGGCACGCACGCGGCCCCCACCATCCATGACGGCATCAACGCCACCGCGGGCCTGGTCAGCAGCCTGAAACCGTGACCGGAACCCGGTGATCGTTGCGGCTTCGTGAACAACCCCCCTCCCTGCATGGACACTTCAAGCGGCGGCGCCTAGCTTCGCGGCATGCCGCTTCGCAGACAGCTCGCCCGCGCCCTCGCCGTCACGCTGACCGTGGCCGGAGTCGGCCTCGCCGGCCCGGCCGGTGCCGGGGCCGACGAGATCCCCAAGGCCCCGGGCCACCGTCTCGTCCCGCAGTACTCGGGCGCACCGGCCCAGCCGCAGGCCGTCCCCGGCCCGGCCCCGGACCAGCACCCCTACCTCGCGGCGAACGGCCGCAGCGGCATGCACGCGGACGGCTGGGGCAGCGGCACCTACCCGTGGAGCGGCCCGAACGGCAACGCCCCGCAGGTCACCAGCGAGCAGATGGCCGCGCTCGGCGGCGAGTGCGCCACCGTCACCTTCGACAAGGAGGGCCGCATCGTCACCGTGTGCGGCACCTTCACCGGCTTCCTGGTCAAGCTCCTCGATCCGCACAGCCTGGCGACCCTCGCCGAGTACAAGCTCCCGCAGCGCCCCTCCACCGTCGAGGCCATCACCACGCTCGATTTCTCCAAGATCTTCAAGGACACCTCCGGCGGCGCCTACTCCTACCTCGACGACCAGGACCGCCTCGTCCTCGCCGACTCTCGCCAGCACATCCTGCGGATCGCGCACACCCGTACGGCGGACGGCAGCTGGAAGTTCGAGGTCACCGACGACTGGGACCTGACCGGCGTCGTCCCGCACGACTGCGCGTCCTGGACGAACCTCTACCCGAGCGGCGAGTGCGACCCCGTCACCTCCGTGATGCCGGACTGGCAGGGCCGCGTGTGGTGGGTGACCCGGCAGGGCCGCGTCGGCACCGTCGACCCGGCCACGGGCACCATCAGGTCGATCCGCCTGGAGGGGGAGGAGATCCAGAACTCCTTCTCCGTGGCGAAGGACGGCGTCTCGATCGTCACCGACCACGCGCTGTACAGCTTCGGCGCGACCGCCGACGGCACCCCGAAGGCCGTGTGGCGCCAGACGTACGACCGCGGCACCGGCACCAAACCGGGCTCCGTGAACCAGGGTTCGGGCACCACCCCCGACCTGTTCGGCATCCAGGACGACTACGTCGCCATCACCGACAACGCCGACGACCGGATGAACGTCCTCGTCTACCGGCGCGACGCCGACGTCCCCGCCGACGAGCGGCTGGTCTGCAAGGTGCCGGTCTTCGGCTCCGGCGCGTCCACGACCGACAACTCCCTCATCTCGTACGGGAACAGCCTCGTCGTCGAGAACAACTACGGCTACGAGAACATCACTTCGCTCACCTTCGGGCGCAGCGTCGTCGGCGGTGTCACCCGGATCGACGTGCGCGCCGACGGCAGCGGCTGCGACACGGTGTGGGAGAGCGGCGTGCGCTCCCCGTCCACCGTGCCGAAGCTCTCCACCGCCAACGGACTGCTGTACCTCTACACCAAGGAACCCAACTCCCTCGGCGTGGACGCCTGGTACCTCACCGCCGTCGACTTCCGCACCGGCGCCACCCGGTGGAAGCGGCTCGTCGGGACCGGCGTCGCCTACGACAACAACTGGGCGCCCGTGACACTCGGCCCCGACGGCACCGCGTACGTGGGCGTGTTCAACGGGCTGGTGGCCGTACACGACAGCTGACGGCCCTCACGCCCCGGAGAGCGTACGGCTAGGCGTCGACCAGCCGGGAACGGATCAGAAAGCGTACGCCCTCCGGCGCCTCCAGCGAGAAGCCGCTGCCGCGGCCCTCGACGACATCGACGATGAGGCGGGTGTGACTCCACACGTCGTACTGGCTCTTCGACATCCAGAACGACACGGGCTCCGCCACCCCCTCCACCGTCAGCTCCTGGAGCAGCACGTCGGAGCCGCCGGTGCGGAACTCGCCCGCCGGATAGCACATCGGAGCGCTGCCGTCGCAGCAGCCGCCGGACTGGTGGAACATCAGCGGACCGTGGGCCGCGCGCAGCCGCCGCAGCAGGTCGGCGGCCGCGGACGTCAGCTCCACGCGGGGTACGTCGGTCATGGGAACGAGTATCCGCGGCAGGACGTTGCGACGACGTTGCACGCGTGAGCGCCGCGCCCGCATAGGCTCCCCGCATGGAACAGAGGGAGATCATTCTGCGGGCCATCGGTGTGCTGACCGAGACGCAGGAGATGGTACGCAGGCTCAGCGACGGAGAGGAACTGGACACCGATCTGTCCCAGTTGGGGCGCCTGGTGTCGGAGGTGTTCCCGACGGTGGAGATCCCGGCCGGGTCCACCGCGGAAGAGGCGGCGGAACTGACCATCGCCGCGCTCATGCCGGCCAGTGTGTCGCTCGTCGAGGCGTTCGCGTTCCTCTTCACCCAGCTCGCCAAGGTGCACGACGAGGGACACGGCGACGTGAACTCCACCGAGCTGCTCAGGGAGATCGCGCTGCGGATGTCCGACCCGGGGGAGACCGGGTCGGACTGAAACCGGGAGCCGAACCGCTCCGGTCGCCCGCTAGCCCTTGCTGTTCGGGTCGCGGAACCGGCCGAAGGCCTTCGTCAGCGCGCTCAGCGGTGAGCCGTCCGGCCTCGTGCCGGGCGGCGTCAACGGCAGGCTCGACGGCACGCCCTCGCTCTTGCGTGCCTCGTTCAGCGCGGACTGCGCCGCCTCGGCCGCCTCCTTGTACGCGTCACGGGACTTGGTCATCGCCTCCAGCGCCTCGGCGTAGCGGCCGACCATGTCCTGCGCGTGGTGCAGCTCCTCGTCCGGCGTCAGCAGGTGCCAGCCCTTGCGCAGCCGCGCGAGGGCCTGCTCCGCGTCCTCCGGCAGCGGCCTCGGCAGCGTCGCGAACTCGATGATCCTGGCGATGAGTTCGGACGGCTCGCTGCCGTTCAGGAAAACGTTCGACACCGCCGCGCGCTCCGGGTCGTAGCCCGGCAGTGGCGGCTGTGTCGGCAGCACGACGGCGCCGCCGCGCGGCATCCGCACGCTCAGCTCCCGCTTCAGGGCGGCGTCCGCGATCTGCGACTGCTCGGGCGAGGCCCGGTGCTCTATCACCCGGTGCCGCAGACTCGGCGGCAGGAACGGCGTGATCGGCTGCTCACCGCGCGCGTCCGGCGTCATCGCCTCGTGCACCACGACATGCGTGTACCAGCTGCGCCGCGCCCAGTCCCTGACCTGGTGCCGCAGTTCGTCCGGGTCCTTGGGCAGATGGTTCGTGGCCCGCAGCCGCAGCCCCGAGACCGTGTCGTGGTCCCAGCCGACCACGGCGCTGTCCGGCCAGAACATCGTCGCGGGGGACGGCCAGCCCAGGTCCCAGGGCCGGTCGGCCTCGGCGGCGAGCACCCAGACGATGCCGTCGCCCTCCTTGCGGCGCGCCTCCATGTCGTACGTCGTCAGCTGTGCGCGCACCGTGACGTCGTCGGCGACCCGCCACCGGGCCTCGAACTGCCGACGGGCGAGCGGGCCCGGGTCGGCGTCCTCGTCGCGCGGGTGCAGCACGGAGGAACGCGCCGCCTCGACCGGATCGAGGTCGAGGAAGTCGTCGAGCACCCCGGCCGCCTTGAGGGCGATCAGGTTGCGCCGGACGTCCTGCTCGGGCTCGTGCCCGAGATGCCGCCCTCGGGACAGCCACACGGTGTCGGGGGCGGGAGTGAAGGAAGATTTCTTCTTGGTGGTCATGAAGTCGTTCTGTGGGCGGTCGGGGCGCAGCCAGTATGGTCCGTGGACCTGCGGACGCGCTCGGTCGGGGTGGGTCGGTGTCGGGATTGTCGCGCGTGGGCGGCGAATCCGTCGGACGGTGAATGCCGGGTGTGTCGTGTTCCGCCGTACGCCGCAGCGCGCGGGCGCGGCGGCCGTTGTCTGTGCCGGTGCCCGCGCCCCCGTGGGGAGCAGGGCGCCGTCCGCCGCCGGTGATTCCCGCCCATGCCGCGATCCGCCTTCCCTCGGTCGTTCCCGTGCGCCGCGCCCGTCCGCGCGGGCGTCCGCCGTTCCTGATCCCGTAGGCTCGGCGGATGGCCAGGTACTTCGACGTCCACCCCGCGAACCCGCAGGCACGCATCATCGGAGCGGTTGCCGACGGCATCCGTGACAGTGCACTTGTCGCCTACCCCACGGACTCCTGTTATGCACTCGGCTGCCGCCTCGGCAACCGGGAAGGTGTCGACCGGATCCGCCAGATCCGGCACCTCGACGACAAGCACCACTTCACGCTCGTGTGCCAGGACTTCGCACAGCTGGGCAGATTCGTGATGATCGACAACGACGTGTTCCGTGCGATCAAGGCGGCCACGCCGGGCAGCTACACCTTCATCCTGCCCGCCACCCGCGAGGTGCCGCGGCAGCTCCAGCACCCCAAGAAGAAGACGGTGGGGGTCCGCATCCCCGACCACGTCGTCACCCAGGCGCTCCTCGCCGAGCTCGGCGAGCCGCTGCTGTCGAGCACCCTGCTGCTTCCCGGCGAGGACGAGCCGCTCACCCAGGGCTGGGAGATCAAGGAACGGCTCGACCACGTCGTGGACGCCGTCCTCGACTCCGGCGACTGCGGCACCGAGCCCACCACCGTGATCGACTTCTCGGGCGGCGAGGCCGAGGTCGTCCGGCGCGGCGCGGGAGACCCCGACCGCTTCGAGTGAGCTTCACCGCCGGAACCGCCCGTCGGCGCGTCGGGAACGGGCGGTCCGGCGTCGTCGGGAATCGGCACCGAGTGGTGAGGTTCCTAGGAACGGCTCCCGAGGGTCCCCAGGAACCGGATGTGCGGCCGCTCGCCCGGCTCCGGGACGGTCACCCGGGCACGGACCCCGTACACGTCCGCGATCAGCTCCTCGGTGAGCACCTCCTCCGGCGCGCCCGCCGAGACGACCCGTCCCTGGCGCACCACGACGACCTGCGCGCAGTACGCGGCGGCCAGATTCAGGTCGTGCAGCGCGACGACACTGGTCAGGCCGAGGCCCGTGATCAGGTCGAGCAGTTCCAGCTGGTGCTGGATGTCCAGATGGTTGGTCGGCTCGTCGAGCAGCAGCTCGCGCGGCTCCTGGGCCAGGGCGCGGGCGATCTGCACCCGCTGCCGCTCACCGCCCGACAGGGTGTGCCACAGCCGGTGCGCCTTGTCGGCCAGGCCGCTGCGCTCCAGCGCGGAGCGGACCGCGCCCTCGTCGGCCGCGGACGCCGGCGCCCACGCGCGGCGGTGCGGGATCCGTCCCAGCCGCACCACATCGGCGACGGTCAGCTCGACCTGGGTGTCGGACTGCTGCTCCACCACGGCGACCCGCCGCGCGACCGTGCGGCGCGGGACGTCCGCCAGCGGCGCGCCGTCGAGGGTGACGACACCGGAGTCCGGGGCGAGCACCCCGGCGAGCACCCGCAGCAGGGTGGATTTCCCCGAACCGTTCGGGCCGAGCAGGCCCGTCACGGTGCCGGGGCGCGGGGCGAGCTCCACCCCGTCGAGGATCAGCGCGCCGCCCGCCGACCGCGACACGCGCTCCGCGCGCAGCCCGGACGTCACCGGACGGCCCTGCGCCGGTACAGCACCAGCACGAACGCGGGCACACCGATCAAGGACGTCACCACTCCCACCGGAACCTCCTGAGGTGCCAGGACCGTACGCGCCGCCGTGTCCACCCAGACCAGGAAGACCGCGCCGGCGAGCGCCGTCACCGGCAGCAGCCGGGTGTGCCCGGGGCCGACGAGGGCGCGCGCCGCGTGCGGCAGCACCAGACCGACGAAGCCGATCGCGCCCGCCGCGCTGACCAGGACCGCGGTCAGCAGGGCCGTCACGCACAGCAGGATCAGCCGGGTGCGGGCCACCCGGACTCCCAGCGCGGCGGCCGCCTCCGGGCCGAAGGCGAACGCGTCGAGCGTGCGCCCGTACCCGAGACACACGACCAGTGCGACCACGAGGACCGCGAGACACAGCCACACCTCGGTCCAGCCGACGCCGCCGAGCGAGCCGAGCAGCCAGAAGAGCACGCCGCGCGTCGTCTCCGCGTCGGCGGCCGTCAGCACCACGACCGAGGTCAGCGCGGAGAACAGCTGCATCGCCGCCACCCCGCTGAGCACCACCCGGTCCGTCGTGCCGCCCAGGGTGTGGCTGAGCAGCAGCACCAGCGCGAACGAGACGACCGCGCCGATGAACGCCCCGCCGGACACCGACAGCGCGCCGCCGCCCACCCCGAGGACCACGACGAGCACCGCGCCCGTCGACGCCCCCGAGGACACCCCGAGCACGAACGGATCGGCGAGCGGATTGCGCAGCAGCGCCTGCAGCACGGTGCCGCACACGGCGAGCCCGGCCCCGCAGACGGCCGCGAGCAGGGCCCGCGGCAGCCGCAGGTTCCAGACGATGCCGTCGCGGATCGGCGACAGGTCCGAACTGCCCCAGCCGAGCCGCGCGCCCACCGCCGACCACACGTCGCCGACACGGATCTGCGCCGGTCCGAAGGTGATCGCCGCGGCGACTGACGCGCAGAGCGCGAACACGCCGGCCGCCCAGTACAGAGCGGACCGCAGCGTCGTCGCACTCACCGGGCGATACCGAAGTCGCCGAGCGCGGCGGCCACCTTCTCCACTCCGTCCACGGTGCGGATCGTCGGGTTCATGTCCTGTCCGCTCAAGCGCACGTACCGCTTCTCGCGCACCGCCGTCATGTTCTTCGTGACGGGGTCGGACTCCAGGAACCTGATCTTCTGCGCCGCCGACTCGGCCGACTGAGAGCGGCGCGTCAGGTCACCGATGACGAGGACGTCCGGATCGCGGTCCGCGACGGTCTCCCAGCCGATCTGCGGCCACTCCTCGTGGGTGTCGTCGAAGACGTTGCGCAACCCCAGCTCCTCGGTGATGACACCCGGGGCGCCGCAACAGCCCGCCATGTAGGGCGAGTCGGAGTTGGCGAACCAGTACAGCACGCTGACGTCCGGGGCGTCGGCCGCCGAAGCGGCCTTGTCGACGCGGGCCTTGAGCGAGGCGATGAGCTTCTCGCCGCGCTCCGCCACGTCGAAGATCCGCGCCAGGTCGCGTATCTCGCCGTAGACGGTGTCGAGGGTGAGCGCCTCGGTCCGCTCGCCGTCGCCGTCACCGCTGTTGTCCTTGCCCGCGCAGTCGCTCGGGGAGAGGTAGGTGGGGACGCCGAGTTCGGCGAACTTCCCGCGTGACGCGACGCCGCCCTTGCTGAGGGTGTAATTGAACGAGGCGGCCGCGAAGTCGGGTTCGGTGGCGAGGACCTTCTCGAAGGAGGGGTAGCGGTCGGCGAGCCGGGGCACCTTCGCGTTCGCCTTCTCAAGTCCCTTGAGCACCGGGTCCGTCCAGGTGCCGGTGCCCACCATCCGGTCGGCGAGACCGAGCGACAGCATGATCTCCGCCGCGCCCTGGTCGAGGGCGACGGCACGCCGCGGGGCGCCGTCGACGCGCACCTTCGTGCCGCAGTTGTCGACCGTGACGCCGCGCGCCGACCTCTCGTCGCCGGTGACGTCGGCCGGTCCTCCGCACCCGGCCAGGAACAGGGCGCCGGCCAACAGCGGTGCGCCGCGGCGGACATGACGGGTGAAACGAGCGGGCAGCACAGGGAATCCTCTGCGTCCAGGGCTCATACGCGGAGCCGGCCTACGGTCCACCCCCGGCCGCGGAACGCCCCCGGAGGCCGCCAGCAGGTCTTCGGACTCGGGGTCGTCCGCGCGAAGCGCCTTCCCAGACCGTGTCACCGGACCAGTGGCTGTGGCTCCGCCCGTCACCCTCACCGCTGCGCGTCAGTTCCGGCTTTCCACCGGATTCCCTGACCCGTGCACGGACAGACCGTGCAAAGGTACGACTGGCCCGGCGAAAGTACCACGGGCCCGGTGGGAGCCCTGGTGCCGGGGTTTTCGGGCATCGCCCTGGTCCGGCCGCTCCGCACCGATCAGGCGCCGAGGAACGCGGAGACCTCCGCCGCGAACTCCTCCGGCGCCTCCCGGTGGACCAGGTGCCCGACCGGGAGGGTCAGCAGCCGCCCGCCGGGAATCCGCCGCGCCAGCTCCGCGACACCGTCCTGCGGCACATGGCTGAGAGGCCCGCCCGCCACCACCAGCGTCTCGGCGGTGATCGCACCCAGCTGCTCCAGCCAGTGCGCGGGCGGGGTGTCGAGCTGCGGCCGGACCTGCACCAGCATCTCCCAGTCGAAGGACAGCTCTCCGTCCGGGCGCACCAGCGGCGGAGGTGTCCGCGGGCGGGGCAGCGGAACGTCCTCGAGCACCAGCCGCGTCACCCGCTCCGGCTCGGCCGCCGCCAGCAGATGGGCGACCACGCCGCCCATGGAGTGCGCGACGATCCGCGTCCGGTCGATGCCCAGAGCGTCCAGGAACGCGGTCACGTCGTCCCGCATCAGCTCCAGGGAGTACCGTCCCGGCCGGTCACTGTGCCCGTGCCCGCGCAGGTCCAGGGCGTGCACCCGGTGGTCGCGGGCGAACGCCGGTGCCACCGGTGCCCAGTCGGCGGCGCCCTCGCCCAGCCCGTGCAGCAGCAGGAGCGGCACGGCGTCCGGCGGTCCCGACACCTCGTAGGACAGCCTGATCCCCGCCACCCGCACCGTGCGTCGCTCCGGCATGTATCCGATGCCCCCGCCCTCGCCTTCGCACGGCCAACACGCCGACCGTGAAGATCAGTTGGTCCCGCGAGGCTACGTCATGCCGGGCGGCCGGGGGACATGGGCGACGGTCTTGGCCGCTGGCCGAGGGCCGCGGTGGACGAGCCGTTCCCGACCGTCGACGACACGGCGTGGCCGGATGCCTCCCCGGTGTCGTGACACACATCACCGAAGCGGCCCTCCGAACCCGGAATGCGTGGCCGGACCGGACGGCTGCACTGCAGGTCACATGCGTTCCAGGGGTGCAGATTTTGCCCCTGGATATACGTGAATATCCTTGAACGTTCTGGAAAAACCCGCCCGTCACACCCCGCACGTCTTCGAAAGGTTCCCCCGCACCATGCCGCTGGCCCTGTTGGCCCTGGCCGTTGTCGCGTTCGGCATCGGCACGACCGAGTTCGCCACGATGGGGCTGCTGCCCCAGATAGCCGACGGCGTCCATGTCTCCGTGCCCCACGCGGGCAACCTCGTCTCGGCGTACGCCCTCGGTGTCGTCGTCGGCGCCCCGCTGCTCACCGGCATCGGCGCACGCATCCCGCACAAGCGGCTGCTGCTGCTCCTGACCGGCCTCTTCGTCCTCGGCAACGCCGCGTCCGCGCTCGCCCCCTCCTTCGGCTCGCTCTTCGCCGCCCGCTTCGTGGCGGGCCTGCCGCACGGCGCGCTGTTCGGTGTGGGGGCCGTCGTCGCCTCCCGGCTGGTCGCCCCGGACCGGGCGGCCCGCGCCGTGTCGAAGATGTTCCTCGGACTCACCGTCGCGAACATCGTCGGCGTGCCCGCCGGCACCGCGCTGGGACAGCAGCTCGGCTGGCGCGCCGCCTACTGGGCCGTCGCCGTCATCGGTGTCGTCGCCCTCGCCGCGCTCGCCGTCTTCGTGCCGCACCAGCCGCGCGGCGAGCAGTCCGGCATCCGGCACGAGCTGCGCGCCATGGGCAACAAGCAGGTCGCGCTGGGCCTCGCCACGGCCGTCGTCGGCTTCGGCGGCTTCTTCGCCGTCTACAGCTACCTCGTCCCGATGCTGACGCACCTCACCGGCATCTCGGACTCCTCCACCACGCTGGTCCTCGCCCTGTACGGCGTCGGCATGACGGCCGGCACCCTCCTCGCGGGCCCGCTGACCGACCGTGCGCTGCGACCGACCCTGTACGGCGGGCTCGCGCTGCTCGCCGCCGCGCTGGTCACGTTCTACTTCACCGTCCACAGCACGGTGGCCGCGCTGGTGACGATCACCTTCATCGGCGCGATGGGCTCACTCATCACCACGCCGGTCCAGATGCTGCTCATGGCCAAGGCGAAGAACGCCCCCACCATGGCCGCCGCCTCCAACCACTCCGCGTTCAACCTGGCCAACGCGGGCGGCGCGTGGATCGGCGGTCTGGTCATCTCTGCGGGCTGGGGCTGGGCCGCGCCCAACCTCGCCGGAGCCGTGCTCGCCGTGGCCGGTCTGGGACTCGCGCTCGTGGCCGGTCTGACCGACCGGGGCGGCCGGAGCTCCGAGGTGGCCGCGGCCTCGCCCGGCGAGAGCGCGGAGCAGCGGCCCGCACCGGTCGAGTCCAGCTGACCCGGACCCGCGCTCAGGGGTGCAGGGTGGGCCGGTAGCTCAGCTCCTGGATGTCCCCGTCGAGGGTCCGGCTCTCGATCAGCTCCAGGTCGAAGTCCTGCGCACCCGCGAAGATCGGGGCGAGCCCGGTACGGCCCGTGATCACGGGGAAGACCGTCACCTGCACCCGGTCGACCAGACCGGCGGCCATCAGCGCCCGGTTCATCGCGAGGCTGCCGTGCGAGCGCAGCGGCACCGCCGACTCCGCCTTGAGCCGGGCGACGACATCGACGGCGTCACCCTTCTCGACGGTGGCGTCGGGCCAGTCCAGGGGAGCTTCCAGCGTCGACGACACCACCGTCGCCGGAAGGTTCCGCATCCGGGTGACCCAGGGGTCCCGCACGTCGGAGTCCTCGGTGCTCGCGGCCAGCATCTGCGCGAACAGCTTGTACGTCTTCGCCCCGAGGACCATCCGCTGGTCGGTGGCGTACTGGGCGAGCCGGTGGGCGAGCAGCTCGGGCCCCTGCTTGCCCCAGTACCCGGTCCAGTCGCCACCGGCTCCGCCGAAGCCGTCGAGGCTGGAGAAGACGTCGAAGGTGTACGTGGTGGTCATGGCGTTCCCCTTGTCCGTGGGCGTCCCGGGCGAATGCCCCGTCGGTGAGTGAGACCGTCCGGCGCGGCGGGACTCATCGCCCGGGCGGCGGCTCATTCAGGATCTCCGCCGAGCCCCGCGGGCGCAGATCGGAGAGGCCGCGCCGCACGGCCCGGCGCTCTGTGGTGCGTGCACGGGTAATTCTTCCGGCCGCCGATGGCCTCTAGGCTGGAGGAGCGTCGTCAGCACGGCTTGGGCGGGTGGAGCGCATGGCATGGTCCGTATCGGTGCCGGGCATCGAGGTGGCGGTCGCCGCGCAGCCCGAGCGGACGATCGTGCACGTCGCGGGCCGCCTCGACCAGGATGCCGTGGTCGCGCTGCGCCGGCAGCTGTCGGACCACCACCGCTGCCTGGTCCTGGACTTCAGCCGGGTGTCCTTCGTGGGGATGGCCGGAGTGGCCCTCGTCGAGGCGGTCGCCGAGCAGGTGCGGGCCGCGGGCGGTGAGCTGGAGGTCTGGGGCGTTGACGATCCCCGGCTGCGACAGATGCACGAGAGCGGCCGGCTGCGTGCCCTGTGCCGGCACGCGGGACGCGGCGCGGAGACCACCGCCCCGGCCGAGAGCCGCAACCGGCTGGTGATGCGGGAGGCGCTGGCGGCGGCCCTGCGCGTGACCGGTGCTCCGATGGGCAACGCCCAGCTCCTGGACTCCACCTCGCAGTCCCTGCGCATCACGACACAGCGGGGCTTCCACCAGCCGTTCCTGGACTTCTTCCGCCGGGTGGAGACCAGGGCGCACGGCAGCGCCTGCGGCGCGGCCGCGGAACAGCGCAGCGCCGTCTACGTGGAGGACGTCCGGGTGTCCGAGCTGTTCGTGGGCACACCGGCGGCGGAGGTTCTCAGGGACGCGGGGGTGCAGGCCGTCGCCTCGCTGCCCGTGATGACAGTGGCGGGCGACCTGGCGGGGATGCTCTCCACCCACTTCGCCCGGCCCACCGTGTGGACGCCCGAGGTGCGCCGTGAGCTGGGGTACGTGGCCGAGGCGGCCGGCCGGCTGATCCGCTGACCGGCCCGGCGACCTCAGGCCTTGCGGCGCCCGCGCGAGTGCCGGATACCCGCCTCGTACGTCTCCTGGAGCGTGTGCAGCGTCTCGTCGAAGTGCCGTGCCGCGTACGTCGCGTAGAGGATGTCGACCAGCAGCAGCTGACCCCACTTGGAGGTCACGGACTCGCCGTACAGGCCCGCCCCCTCGACGTTCGACGTGAACAGCGGCACGTCCGCGAGCCGGGCCAGCGGGCTCTTGGGGGCCGCGGTGATGGCGATGGTGGCGGCCCCGCGGTCGACGGCCAGCCGGGTCGCCTCCACGACGGCGGTGGTCTGGCCGGAGTCGCTGATCGCGATGAGGACGTCGCCGGGGGCGAGCACCGTGGCGACCATCATCTGCACGCTCTGGTCGCGGTAGTGCAGGCACTTCTTTCCGGCGCGGGTGAAGCGCATGACGCCTTCCTCGGCGGCGATGCCTGAGGCGCCCATGGAGCAGAAGACGAGGGCGTTCGCCTCGTCGAGGAGCGCGGCGGCCTCGGCCAGTGCCTCGGCGTCGACCTGCCGGGCGGTCCGGGTGAGGGCCTGCCGGCTGCTGCGCTCGATCTTGCCGATGATGGCGGGCGCGGCGTCGTCCCGGAGGATTCCCTCGTAGACGAACTCCGCCTCGCCGCCGCCCGCGGCGGTGCGGGTGGCGGCGAAGCGGGCCTCGGCGAGACCGACGCGCAGCGTGTGATAGCTCTCCAGGCCCATCTCCCGCACGAAACGGGAGACGGTCGACTCGGCGACCCCGCACGCCGAGGCGAGCTGCGTGATCGTCATGGCCTGTGCCTCGGTGGGATGGGCCACGAGGTACTCGGCGATCTGGCGCAGCGCGGACGGCAGATAGGGCAGCCGGCGGGTGATCTGGTGCAGCACATTGCCGCCACCGGGTGCCGCCGTGCCCTCTGCTGGGACTGCCATCGCTCGCTCCGCTCGTCGGTGTGGCCGGTTATCCGTCGCGGGCCCCGCTCAGGGCCTGGAGAAGATTGTCCACTGCCGCCCGGGTGGCCCGGTCGACGCTCTCCTCGGTGAACCCGCCGATGTGGGGCGTACTGACCGCCAGTGGGTGCGCGAGCAGGTCCCGGTCGGCGGGCGGCTCCACCTCGAAGACATCCGTGGCGTACCCGCCCAGGCGCCCGTCGTCGAGCGCGGCGCGCACCGCGCGCGGATCGATCAGCGAGGCGCGGGCCGTGTTGACCAGGCAGGCGCCCGGCCGGACGGCGTCGAGGAACACCGTGTCGACCAGCGGCCCGCCGGACGGCGGCGGACAGTGCAGCGTGAGCACGTCGGACTCGGCCAGCAGCCGCGGCAGCGGAGTGTCGCCCACGCCGGGCGCCGCGTCGTGGCTGAGGACCCGCATGCCCAGGGCGCGTCCCAGGGCGGCGACCCGGCTGCCGATCCGGCCGCACCCGATGACCCCGAGGGTGCGGCCCGCGAGTTCGCGGCCGCGCCTGCGCCGCCATTCACCGTGGCGCAGAGCGGCGTCCTGAGCGGGGATGGCGCGGCCCGAGGCCAGGATGAGGGCGAGGGTGAGTTCGGCGACCCCCTGGGCGTTGGCGTCGCCCGTGGTCGTCACCGTGATGCCCCGCTCGGCAGCGGCGGCCAGATCGACGGCGTCGGTGCCCACCCCGTTGCGGCTGATGACGCGCAGGCGGGGTGCCCCGGCCATGACGGCGCCGGTGATCGGCTCCACCCCGGCCAGATAGCCGACGCAGTCGGCCAGGGCCGCCCGCTGTTCGTCCGCGGTGGGCATGCGGCCCGGCGCCGGGTAGACCAGCTCGAATCCGGCGGCCTCCAGCTCCGCCAGGGCGGGGTGCCCGTCGGCGGACAGGGAGCGCGGGGTGACGGCGATCCGGGGGACGGCGGGGGCGCTCACGCGTCCTCCTGCCAGCGCGGGTTGTCGAGAACGGCGGGCTGCCCGTCGCGCTCCACGACGATCTTGCGGAACCCCTTGGTCTCGATGGTGCCGTAGTCGTGTCCGGCGTGGCCGGGGAACGCGAAGAAGGTCACGAGCGGCTCGTCGGCGCCGGTGTTGATGGACCGGTGTGCGTAGCGGGCGGGCACGTAGACCGCGGTGCCGGGCGTGAACTCCTCCCACTGCACATGCCCCTCTGGGTTCTCCATGAGCATCAGGCCGCGCCCCGACAGGCAGTAGTAGATCTCCGAGGTCTCCAGCACCTCGTGGAAGTGCCCCTTGGTCATGAAGTACTCGTCACCGACCTTGCCCGGGTAGGTGATGCTGGTGCCGTAGGCGACCTCGCCGCTGCCGTGCGGGACGCCCATGTCGAAGAACTCGTAGACGAGCGTGCCCTGTTCGGCCAGGGCGCGGGCCGCGTCGGCATCGGCGTACATGTCGGCCATGTCGGCGACGTGGCGGCGCAGCGGCCGCTTCGTGGTGGACAGACCGGTGGCGGGCGAGAAGTCGGTGACGACGGCGTCACGGGTGGCGACGGTCATGCGGATGCTCCTTGAAGTGGCGGGTACGGGGGTGGCCTACGCCTGTGCGGCGAGGGCGGACAGGCGGTCGAACTCGGGTCCCTGGGTGGGGATGTCGAGGGCGAACACCTCGGCGATCACGCGGGTCCAGCCGTGGATGAAGTACAGCCAGCCGTCCTCCACCGTGAGGTGACGCTCGACCTGCTGGGCGCGCGCCTGGTCGAGGAAGACGAGGTCGCCGCGGTAGTTGAAGTCCCAGGCGATCGCGTGCTCGGGGAAGCGGGCCGCGTCGGTCAGCGGGGAGCCGGGCCGGTCCTTGCCGAGCCCCGTGGCGTTGGCGACCACGGAGTGCGGGGCGAGGCGGGCGAGCTGGGCGTCGTTGACGTCGGGGGTGTCGGCGACGACGTACTCGACGGGGATGCTCAGACCCAGCTTCGTGTGCACGGCCCGCATCTCCTCCAGGCGGCCCGGGCGGCGGTTGGTAACGACGACGCGGCCCGGGACGTCCCCGCCGGCCAGCGCCCGCTCGTGCAGATGGAGGGTGAGCGCGAGCGCGGAGCCGCCCGCGCCGAGCAGCAGCAGGTCGCCTCCGGTGCGTCGCCAGTGATCCGGCGGGACCAGCGCGTCGAGGGAGAGCCCGCTGGTCAGCGGGTCCATGGCGTGGCCCCACAGGTGGCCGTCGCGCTTGGAGACGCTGCTGACCTCGTCGAGCAGCGCGGTCTGCGGGCCCACGGAGTCGAACAGGTCGTGGGCGGCCTTGTAGAGGTTGAGCTTGTGGGTGGTGACCAGGGCGCCCAGCGAGAGCGGGTCGTGCTTGATGAAGTCGACGACGTCGCGGTAATGCTCCGCGGTGTCGTCGAGGGGCAGGTCGATGCCCTGGATGACGGCGTCCAGACCCAGGGCGCGGGCCCAGGCCGGGAAGACTTTCATGATGGACGACTTGGTGGTGGTGACGCCGACGAAGTACATCGTCGGGCGCTGCGCGGGCGAGAGGCTGCCCATGCGGGATCTCCAGACGTGCGGGATCAACGGATGGATGAAGCAGAAGAGTGGAAGAGCGCGGGCCTCAGTGCTCGGCCCAGTCGCGGGCGCGCTCCACGGCGCGCTGCCAGCCCGCGTACAGCCGGTCGGCCTCGGCGCGGTCCAGGGCGGCGTCGAAGCGCCGGTCGAGGCGGAACATCTCCGCGAGCTCGGCCCGGTCCTTCCAGAAGCCCGTGGCGAGCCCGGCGAGGAACGCGGCGCCGCGCGCCGAGGACTCGATGACGGTGGGCCGCAGGACCGGTACGTCGATGATGTCGGCCTGCAACTGCATGAGGAAGTTGTTGACGGTGGCGCCGCCGTCGACCCGGATCTCCCGGGTCGTGATGCCCGAGTCCGCCTCCATGCAGGTGATGACGTCACGGAACTGGTAGGCGATCGACTCCAGGGCGGCCCGGATGATGTGCTTGCGGTTCACGCCCCGCGTCAGGCCGATGATCGCGCCGCGCGCGTACTGGTCCCAGTACGGCGCGGCCAGGCCGACGAACGCCGGCACCAGGTAGACCCCGTTGCTGTCGGGCACCTGACGGGCCGCGGTCTCCGTGTCCTCGGCGTCGTACACGATGCACAGCTCGTCGCGCAGCCACTGGATGGAGGCGGCGGCGACGAAGATCAGCCCTTCCAGGGCGTACTCGACCGTGCCGTCCAGGCCCCACGCGATGGTGGTGAGCATGCCGCGCTCGCTGGCCACGGGCCGGTCCCCGGTGTTGAGGACGAGGGAGGCGCCGGTGCCGTACGTGGCCTTGACGCTGCCCGCGTCGAAGCAGGCCTGACCGAACAGGGCACCCTGCTGGTCACCGACCGCCGCGGCGACCGGGATGCGGGCGCCGAGCAGGACGGACGGCTCGGTGTGCCCGTACACCTCGCTGGTGGGGCGCACCTCGGGCAGCAGCGAGCGGGGGATGTCCAGCTCGGCCAGCAGCCGCGGGTCCCAGTCCAGGCGGTGGATGTCGAACAGCATGGTCCGGGCCGCGTTGGTGTGGTCCGTGACGTGGACGCCGCCGCCGGTGAGGTTCCAGATCAGCCAGGAGTCGACGGTGCCGAAGGCGAGTTCGCCGCGCTCGGCCCGCTCCCGGGCGCCCGGGACGTGATCGAGGATCCACTTGATCTTCGTCGCGGAGAAGTAGGCGTCGATGATGAGGCCGGTGGTGGCGCGGACGTGCTCCTCCAGGCCGCGTTCCTTGAGCTGTTCGCACAAGGGGGCGGTGCGCCGGTCCTGCCAGACGATCGCGTTGTGGACGGGCTCGCCGGTGGCGCGATCCCAGACGACGACGGTCTCGCGCTGGTTGGTGATGCCGATCGCGGCGATGTCGTCGCCCGTGCAGTCGGCCTCGGCCAGGACCTGCTTGGCGACGGTGAGCTGGGTGTTCCAGATGTCGCGGGGATTGTGCTCGACCCAGCCCGGCTGCGGGTACAGCTGGGGGAACTCCTGGCTGGCGAGCCCCGCGACGTCACCCTGCTTGTCGAAGAGGATCGCGCGGATTCCGGTGGTGCCCGCGTCGAAGGCGAGCACGTAGCGAGGGGACATGGCTTCACCTGCCTTCGTCGTCGTGGCTGTCGTCGGCCCCGGAGTCGTAGCTGATCATGGCCTTCATGCCAGTGCCGGAAGCGGCGTAGGCGAAGGCGTCCTCGATCTTCTCCAGCGGGAAACTGTCGCCGATCAGCGGGGTCAGATCGACGCGTCCCCCGGCGGCCAGGGCCAGACTGCGCGCGTAGTCGCCGTTGCCGGAGCCGGTGGTGCCGGTCAGGGTCAGGCCGCGATAGTGGACCCGGTTGGTGTCGACCGGCACGGTCTGTGCGCGGCCGAGCCCCGAGAAGTAGTTGAGACGGCCGTGCGGGGCGAGCAGGGCCGCTGCCTGTTCCTGCACCTCGGCGCTGGACACACAGGTGATGACGACATCGGCGCCGCGCCCGTCGGTGTGCTCGGCGACGACGTCGGCGAGGTCCTGCTCCCGTACGTCGACGATCACGTCGGCGCCGAGCCGCGCGGCCAGTTCCAGGCGCGGGCGGCGCCGGTTGGACACGATCACCTTGCGGGCGCCCGCCACCTTGGCGAGCAGCAGATGGCAGGCGCCGATGGGACCCGCGCCGGCGATGACGACGGTGTCCTCGGGGCCGACCCGCAGGGCCTGCTGGCCGTGATAGCAGCAGGACAGGGGTTCGACGAGCGCGGCCTGCCGGTAGCCGAGGGAGCCGGGCAGCGTGAACACGTTGCCGCGTTCGATCGCGAAGCCGGGGACGTGCAGCAGTTCCTGGAAGCCGCCGTCGTAGCTGATGCCGAACGCCTCGTAGTCGGGACACATGTTGTTGTGGCCGTGGCGGCACATCGCGCAGCGCCCGCAGCCGACGTTCGGGGTGACGCTCACCCGTGCGCCGACGGCCAGGCCGCGCACGCGGGGCCCTGCGGCGACGACGTCACCGGCGAACTCGTGGCCCAGAACCCGGCGCGTCCCCGCCGGGATCTTGAAGTGGCCGTGGCGGTGGACCCGCAGGTCGGTGCCGCACACGGAGGCGGCCCGGACGCGGACGAGGATCCCGTCGTCGGACAGCTCGGGCTCGGGCACGTCCTCGACCGTCAGACGGCCCGGCTCGTGGAGGACTGCGGCCTTCACCGGATGTCACCTCCCGCCTCTGGACCGGCCGCGCGCTCGGCGCGGGCCTCGTCGGCGACGGCGAAGACGACCTTGTTGTACCAGGTGCGCCGGTGCAGCATGTCGGCGAACAGGCCCGGCGCGTCGGCGAGTCGAGGGGTGTGGCTGATCAGGGGATCCACCCGGAGGTCCTTGCCGAGGTGGCGTACGACCATGTCCCACTCGCTGTGCCCGGCCGGTGCGATCTTCGAGTTCCAGGTGCCGTACAGGCGCAGTTCGCGCCGGAGCACGGAGGAGACGAGGTCGCGCGGCAGGGCCAGGTCCCCGGAGAGGTCGCCGAGGAGCACGACCTGCCCGAGGGCGGCAGCGGCGGTGATCGCCTGCACGGCGGTGACGGGCAGACCGCAGGCCTCGACGGCGATGTCGACACCGCGCCCGCCGGTCAGCTCCCGGACCTGCTCGGCGGTGTCGCCCGCGCTCGCGTCGATCACGGGGAAGCCGAGATCCGCGAGGACGGCGCGCTTACGGGCGTCGACGTCGGCCACGTACACCTCGCTCGCCCCGAGGATCCGCAGCCACTGCGCGGCCAGCGCGCCGATCGGACCCGCGCCGATGACGAGCGCGGTGGCGTCCGCCGGCAGATCGAGCTTGAGCATGGCGTGAAGCGCGACCGCGGCGGGCTCGACCATGGCGGCGTGGGTGAGCGGGGTGTTCCGCGGCACGCGGATCAGGTTGGCCTCGGGGACGTGCATCCGTTCAGCCAGGGCTCCGTCGCGCCGGGAGCCGTAGTAGTCGTAGCCGCTGCCGAGCGCGTACTCGCCGATCCGGGTCATGGGGTCGCCGGCGTCGGGCAGCAGCGGGAAGACGGCGACCCGGTCACCGGGTGCGAACTCGCTGTCCACGGGGGCCTGCTCGACGATCGCGGAGAATTCGTGGCCGAGCACGAGGGGGTAGTGGTACGCCTTGCCGCGTCCGTACCGCAGGACGTCGGAGCCGCACACGCCGACGGCGCCGACCCGGACGAGGACCGAGCGGTCGCCGACGGGCTCCGGCTCGGACACGTCCGTGTGGACCATCTCTTCCAGGGACTTGAGGACGGCTGCTTTCATCGCCGTCACACCTCCATGCCGTAGCGGTGCGCCTTGTGCGTCGGGTACAGGGCGATCTGCGGAATGGTGACGTCGGGGGTGCGGGTGGCGACGTAGAGGGTGACCTCGGCGACGTTCGCGACGTCGATGCAGGAGGCGTGGATGCCTTCCCGCAGCTCCTTCTCGTCGAGCCAGCCGTCGGTGTAGGCGGGCAGGTCACCGTCGTACAGGCCCGTGTCGATGATCTCCGTCATCGGCGTCTTCACGTGCGAGGGGTTCACGACGGTCACGCCGATGTTCTTGTCCCGGCCCTCCAGCAGGATGTTCTTGCTGAAGCCCATCATTCCGTGCTTGGAGGCGCGGTACGGACTGTGGCCGGGGCCGGAGGCCAGCCGCGCCGACGACGAGCCCATGTTGATGACGCGGCCGCCGCTCTCCTGGCGCTCCATGACGCGGAAGGCCTCCCGGCAGCACAGGAAGACGGCGGTCAGGTTGGGGCCGATCGTCTTGTTCCACTCTTCGAGGGTGACCTCGGTGACGGGCGGCGCGAGCGAGTCGCGGCCCGCGCTGTTGACCAGCAGGTCGACACCGCCCCACTCCTCGACCGTCTCCGCGAAGAGCCGGACGACGGCCGACTCCTCGGTGACATCGGCCTCGACGGCGCGCACGGTCCCGCCCGCCTGCTCGATGGAGGCCGTCACCTGCTTGAGGCGCTCGGTGTCCTTGTCGACGAGGACCACCTTGGCCTGGTGCGCGGCGAAGATCCGCGCGACGGCCTCACCGATGCCGGAGGCGGCGCCGGTGATGATCGCCCGCTTTCCGGTGAGGGAGGAGCCGGGGGTCGGGACGTAGTCGGGCACGAACTCGGACGACGAGTTCCGCTGATTCTGATCAGTCATCACATCTCCATGGAAGGGGGCGAGTTGTCGGTGGATGTCAGGCGCCGGTGGCGCCGTCACGGGCGGCGCGGGCTGCGGCGCCGATGGCGTCGAAGTCGCCTGCGGCAAGCCGCGCGGCGGTGGCGATCCAGGTGCCGCCGCAGGCCGTGACGTGCGGCCGCGCCAGGTAGTCGGACAGGTTGTCCGGCGTGATCCCGCCGGTCGGCATGAACGTGACGTCCCCGTAGGGGGCCGCCATCGCGTCCAGCAGCTTCAGGCCGCCGGATGCCTCGGCCGGGAAGTACTTGAGGAGGGTCAGGCCCTGGGCGCGGGCCGCCTCCAGGGCGGTGGGGTTGTTGACGCCGGGGACCACGGGCAGGCCGCGGGCGCGGCAGCGGGCGACGACGTCGGGATTGAAGCCGGGGGTGACCACGAACTGCGCGCCCGCGTCGGCGGCCAGGTCGACGGTGGCCGGGTCCAGCACGGTGCCCGCGCCGACGAGCACGCCGGGGTGGCGGGCCCGCAGGGCCGCGATGCCGTCGGACGCGGCCGCGCTGCGGAACGTGATCTCGGCGATCGGCAGGCCGGCCGCGGTGAGGGTGGCACCGAGCGGGTCGGCGAGGTCGGCGTCGGGCAGGGTCACGACGGGCACGACCTTCAGGTCTGCGAGCCGTTCGGAGAGCTGTCGGTCCATCAGATGCGTTCCAGATCGGGGGAGTCGAGAGTGAGCCGGTAGGTGGCGCCGACCTCGGGCACGGTCCAGGCGAGGCCGTCCGCGGTCGCGGTCAGCCGGTCGCGGAGCTCGTCCGGGTCGGCGGTGTTGAAGTCGAAGAGCCCGAAGTGGTGGCAGAGCAGCCTCGGGATGCGGGCGGCGTGGCAGAGGTCCACGGCCTCGGCGAGGCTGAAGTTGCCGGGCACGCCGTTCGACGTCCGGTACGCGTCACGGCCGTTGACCGGCAGCAGGGCCAGGTCGATGCCGAGCGCCCGCAGCAGGTCGGCCTGCCCGTCGTACGGGACGCAGTCGCCGGAGTGGTAGATGCGCAGCCCGCCGAGCGTGATCACGTAGCCGAGGCAGTGGTGGTCGCCGTGCTCGTCGCGGCGCAGTTCCTCGTGGGCGGCCGGGACCGGTTCGACACGTACACCGGCCACGGTGACCTGTTCCCCCGCGTCGACACCGGTGAGGCGCTCGGAAGGGGTGCCGCGCTCCAGGGCCGTGCGGCGCTCGGCGCGGGGCACGACGTACTCGGGGGTGTTGTGGACCTCGATCCCCTTGATGGTGCCGGGGTCCATGTGGTCGGTGTGGCCGTGGGTGCACAGCACGGCGGCGACGTCCCGCAGGTCGTCGGGCGGGAGCGGTGCCGGATGGAGACGCACGTGCGGGAAGCGTGCGCCTCGGTACTTCACGGCGAGCGTGTCACTCAAGTACGGGTCGATCAGCAGGAGTCGACCGCCGCCCGCGGCCGCTCCGCCCTGGCCGGCGCGGAGGGCGAAGCCGGCCTGGCCGAGCCAGCGCAGGGTGACGGCCGCGGTGGGCCGCCGGTCAGGGGTGTGGGGCACGGATCTGCCTCCGGAAGGGGGAGCGGGCGGGGCGGTGAACGGCCGCCGCCGAAGAACGCTTGAAGCTTCGCAGGCATTTCTATGATGGTCAATGTTTCTCGAAGAAATTTCTAACAACCTCGTGCGGCGTTGCCCCGATGGAAGGAAATCTCTTCCATGCTCGACACCTCGTCGCGCAGCAACTTCCATCGGACGCAACGACAAGCAACGCATCCATGACCAATCCCCTGGGCGTCCACTCCGCCGTGTGGGCGCGCGAAGCGGGGGAGTGGCTCGGCCATGTCCACATGGGAGAGAGCCATCGAGGTCTTCCCGGCACCGGGACGATCGGCTTCCCCGCGTTCTTCGGCGCGCTCGCGGACGTGGGCTACACCGGGCCGCTGACGTTCGAGAGCTTCGCGCCGGAGGTGGTCGGCCCGGACCTCGCTCAGGGGCTGGCGGTGTGGGGCAACCCGGGCCCCGAGCTGGCGGATGCCGACGAACTGGCGATCCGCGCGCGGCAGTTCATCGCCGAGGGGATCGGCGTGCGGCGGTAGGCGCTGAGGGTCCGCGAAGCCCTGGCGGGCAAAGAGATCGTATGGTCTAGTCCAAAGCCTTCTCTGGTCCAGTCCAATCCGTTGACGTGCTCCCCTCATGCTCAAGAAGCTGTCCGCACTCGACTCCCCATCGAGCGCCTCGATCCCCCCGTGCAGGAGGAACAGAGTGAGACGACTTCGCGCATGTCTGGGCGCTGCCACCGCCGTCACCACCGTCGCGCTGGCCGCGAGCGCACTGGTGACGACGAACGCCGCGGGCGCGTCAACCGCCCTGAGCAACCGCTGGTACGCCGCCGCCCCCTATCTGATGCCGCTCGACAACGACCCGCCGGACGCGGGCGCCATCATGGACGCGAGCGGGCTGAAGGCCTTCCAGCTCGCGTTCATCCTGGCGCCCAACGGCGGCGGCTGCTCGCCGACGTGGGACGGCACCGCACCGGTGTCCTCCGACACGGCCGTCAAGGCGAAGATCGACGCGATCCGCGCCAAGGGCGGCGACGTGTCGGTCTCCATCGGCGGGTACGGCGGCACCAAGCTCGGCCAGGCCTGCTCCGACCCGGCGTCGACGGCGGCCGCGTACCAGCAGGTCATCACCAAGTACTCGCTCAAGGCCATCGACTTCGACCTCGAAGAGCCGGAGTACGAGAACACGGCGGCCGTCAAGAACGAGATCGGCGCCGCGAAGATCCTCCAGCAGAACAACCCCGGCCTCTACGTCTCCGTGACCACCGCCGGCACGGCCGACGGCACCGGCTGGTTCGGCAAGCAGATGCTCCTTGAGGCGAAGTCGCAGGGCTTCACGCCGAACAACTTCTCCATCATGCCGTTCGACGGCGGGTTCAACGGTGCGGCCTCGCAGACCGCCGCGCTGACCAACTTCAACTCCATCCTGCAGTCCACGTTCGGCTGGAGCCAGGCCACGGCCTACGCCCACGAGGGCTTCTCCGGCATGAACGGGCGCAGCGACACGGGCGAGATCTTCACCCAGGCCGACTTCCAGACCGTCCTCGACTACGCGACGAGCCACGGCATGGACCGCTTCACCTTCTGGTCCCTCAACCGCGACCGCCAGTGCACCCCGGCCGACAACGGCGGGCGCACCTCCGGCACCTGCTCCAGCGTCGCGCAGAACTCCTGGGACTTCGCGAAGTACTCGGTGAAGTTCGCGGGTGCCACTCCTCCCACGACCCCGCCCACGACACCTCCCACCACGCCGCCGACGACCCCGCCGGCCACCGGCTGCAAAACGGCGTGGAGCGCGACGTCGGTGTACACCGCGGGCAACGAGGTCAGCTACAACAGCCACAACTGGAAGGCCAAGTGGTGGACGCAGAACGAGAAGCCGGCCACCACCGACGGGAACCCCTGGCAGGACGAGGGAGCCTGCTGACCCGGCCCTGAGACCTGGCGGCGTCCCACGGGGGAGACGCCGCCAGAGCCCGTCTCAGCTCGCCGTCGTGCCGTAGGCCGCCAGCTCCGCCAGGAACTCCTCGCGCACGGCGGGCGCCGCCCACGAGATGTCGATGGCGTTGCGCTGCAGCTGGACCAGGTCCGCGTCGGTGAGGGCGGCGGGCTCGCGCAGGGCCGCCAGGTTCTCGGCGACGTAACCCGGGAAGTAGGCCGGATCGTCGGAGTTGACCGTGACCTTCACGCCCTGGTCGAGCAGCGCGCGGATCTCGGCGGCCTTCATGCCGTCCGTGACATGCGCGTTGGAGATCGGGCACACCGTCAGACCGAGCCCGCGCTCGCGGATCGCCGCGATCAGGGCCGGGTCCTCGAGGGCGTTGACACCGTGGTCGATCCGGTCGACGCCGATCTCCTCGATGACCTGCCGGATGTGCTCGGTGGAGTTCTTCTGGTCGACGTCGCAGTGCATCGTCAGCCGGAAGCCCTCGGCGCGGGCGCGGGCGAAGACGTCGCGGAACTTCACCGGCGGGTTGCCCGCCTCGTCCGAGTCCAGGCCCACTCCGACGATCCACTCCTTGTACGGGAGCGACTGGACCAGCGTGGCCATCGCGAACTCGGCCTGGAAGTCGCGCAGGAAGCACATCACCAGGCGGCCCCGGAAGCCGGTGGCGCGCTCGGCGTCGTCCAGGGCCCGGGTCAGACCGCGGACGACGGTGTCGAAGGCGACGCCGCGCGCGGTGTGCGCCTGCGGGTCGAAGAAGATCTCCGCGTAGCGGACGTTCTGGGAGTGCGCCTTGGCCGCGTAGGCCGCCGCGAGGTCGTAGAAGTCCTGCTCGGTACGGAGCACGGTCATGCCCTCGTAGTACACGGCGAGGAACCCGGGCAGATCGTCGAAGTCGTACGCGGCGCGCAGCGCGGCCTCGTCGGCGTACGGCAGCTCGATGCCGTTGCGGGCGGCCAGCGCGAACTTCAGCTCCGGCTCCAGGGTGCCCTCGATGTGCAGGTGCAGCTCGGCCTTGGGCAGGCCGGTGACAAAGGCGTCGACAGTCATGTGCGTGAACTCCTCGGTGAGCGGCGTCAGTTGGCGGCGGCGGTGGCGGGCTTCAGGATGTCGACGACGTCCTGCGTGTGGTAGTTGACGACGCCCAGGTCGGTGACGGCGTACTCGGGGATCGCGGTGATCTCCAGGAAGATCAGGTAGCCGAAGGCGGACGGCAGTGCGCAGCCGAGCGCGCGGGCGGCGGTCTCCAGGCGGTCCTCGGCGTCGGCCATCTCCTCGGGCACGAGGTCGGCGACGATGCCCGCGACCGGCAGCGGCAGGAACTCCTTGATCACGCCGCCGTCGACGACGACCTGGCCGCCGCCGTGCTCCGAGAGGTGGTTGATGGCGAGGGCCATGTCGGCGCGGTCGGCGCCGACACAGATGATGTTGTTGTCGTCGGGCGCGGCGGAGGAGGCGATGGCGCCGGAGCGCAGCCCGAAGCCGTTGATCATCGCGGTGACCGTGGCGCCGTCGTTCTTGCCGTAGCGCTCGGAGACCGTGACGTAGAGCGCGTCCTGCGCCAGGTCGGCGCGGACCGTGCCGTCCTCGACGGGCAGCGTCATCGGCACGCCCTTGCGGACGAACGGCACCGTGCGGTCCATCTCGACGACCAGCACATCGGCGGTGGCGCCCTCGGCGACGACACCGATGCCGTCGGCGCTCACGGGCGCGACCTGGAAGGCGGGGGAGAGGGCGGCGGTACGCTCGGGCGGCTGCGGGGCCTTGACCGTACGACCGCCCTCGGCCACCAGCTCACCGCGGGAGAACACTCGCTCCACGACGAACGACTCCGGCGAGTCGACGATCAGCACGTCCGCGTAACGGCCCGGCGTGATCGAGCCGACGAGGTGGTCGATGCGGTACATCTCGGCGCAGTTGAGCGTCGCCATCTGGATCGCCTCGACCGGCTTCACGCCTGCCTTGATCGCCATGCGGACCAGCTTGTCGAGGTGGCCCTCGCGCAGGATGTCGGCGACGTGCATGTCGTCGGTGCACAGACCGACGCGGCGCGACTGGGCGCCGAACTCGGTGATCGTGCGCACGTTCTCGTTCATGAAGTGCGCCACCGACGACTCACGGATCAGCAGCGACATGCCGGCGCGCAGCTTCTCCAGGGCCTCCTCGGCGGTGTAGCTCTCGTGGTCGAGGCGGACACCGGCGGCGGACAGCGCGTTGATGGTGGTCTGCGCGGCCATCGGCGCGCAGCCGAAGATCGGCAGCCGGTTGCGGTGCGCGAGTTCGAGGGCCTGGAGCACCTTCTCGTCGCGGTTGAGGACGAACTCGGCGACCGTCTCCCACACCCCGAAGCAGTCCGCCCCGCCCTGCGCCTCGGCGTGGTCCTCGGGACCGAAGCGGAAGCCGACCGTCGTCTCGGGCAGGGTGTACGGCGTCTTGAACGGCGCGCCCCAGAAGATCTTCATCGGCGAGGCGTCGGCCTCCCGCAGCGCCTCGCGCACGCCTTCCGGCCCGGCGACCACGAGGAACTGGTCGAGCCCGGAGACGACCGACGTCGTGCCGAAGCGGACGGCGGCGTCGGCGAACATCGTCACCGACAGCTTCGAGCACTCCAGGTGCAGGTGGCCGTCGATCAGGCCCGGCGTGAGGTACTTGCCGGTCGCGTCGACGGTCTCGGTGTCCGGGCCCTCGTACGCGCTGACGTCACCCGTGGCGGCGACGCGGTCGCCGGTGATGGCGACGTCGGCCGGGTAGATCTCGCCGGTGCAGACGTTGACGAGCTGTCCGCCCTTGATGATCCGGTCGGCCTTCACGACGCCCTCGGAGGCGTCGATCAGGGTGCGGAGGCTGGGGTGGTTCATGGGGTTCGCTCCAGAGCGCGTACGAAGGTGAAGAGGTGCCACGGAAAAGGGGGAATCAGGCGGCCGGGACGAGGTCGGCCTCGGCGCGGACGGTGCGGCGGGCGAGCAGCCAGTAGACGACGCCCGCGACCAGGGCGCCCGCGAAGACGGAGAGGTCCAGGCCGCCGGCCGCGTCGGACAGCGGGCCGACGAACACCGTGGAGTCGACCCAGAGCACGGCCGCGACGAAGCCGAGCAGGACCGCGATCAGACCGGCCGGGCGGACGCCGCCCTTGTGCCAGTAGATGCCGTCGCGGCCGGTCTCGCGGGGGAAGAAGGAGGGCACGTCGTAGCGGCCGCGGCGCAGCCACCAGTCGGTCAGGTACACCGCCGCCCACGGGCCGAGCCACAGCACGATCAGGCTGAGGAAGTTCGACAGGAGGGTGTAGAAGTCGGCGGAGAACACCGCCCACAGGGTGATCGCGGTGCACAGCGTGAGGTCGATGAAGACGACCATCCAGCGCTTGATCGGGATGCCGACGGCCAGCAGGTTCAGGCCCGAGGAGTACATGTCCGTGGTGTTCACCGCGAGCAGCGAGACGATCGCGAGCAGCAGGTACGGCGTGATGAACCAGCCGGGCAGGATCTCCGGCAGGCCCGAGATCGGGTCGGTCGCCTTCGTGGTGGCGGTGGCGACGGCCGCGCCGAGGATCTGCAGCAGGATGTTGGGCACCATGCCGCCGAGCGCGGCGCACGCGAAGACCTTGCGCGGCGCGGAGTCCTCCGGCAGGTAGCGCGAGTAGTCGCTGCCCATGTCGGCCCAGGACAGGCCGCCCGAGGCGGTGACCATCGCGAGGACCAGCGAGATCGTCACCAGCGACGGTGCGGCGCCGTGCGCAGAGAAGTCCGCCTTGGGCGCGACGAGGAACGCCATCACGGCGAACATCGCGGCGAAGATCCAGGCGAAGTACTTCTGCACCTTCATGATCAGGTGGTAGCCGGACAGCGGCAGCAGCATCTGCAGCCCCGCCGCGACGGCGATGACCAGCAGCTTCACGGGGGTGCCCGTGGTGATCCCGGCCTGGTCGAGCAGCGCGAGCCCGGCCAGGACGATCAGCACCATGCCGCCGGCCTCGAAGCCGACCAGCATCACCCAGCTCAGCAGGGCCGGCAGCCGTCCGCCGCGCGGGCCGAACGCGGCGCGCGAGACGGAGTGGGTGGAGGTGCCGGTGCGCGGGCCCTGGAGGCTCGTCAGGCCGGTGACCGTGAAGCCGAGCACGTTGCCGACGACGATCAGCGCGACCG
The DNA here is from genome assembly GCF_040297005.1 of Streptomyces sp. NPDC001904. NCBI lineage: Bacteria > Bacillati > Actinomycetota > Actinomycetes > Kitasatosporales > Streptomycetaceae > Streptomyces > Streptomyces sp. NPDC001904. Next base: position 176,802 of record NZ_JBEOYI010000012.1, read on the forward strand.
CGTACCAGAACGACAGGCCGAACGAGACGACCAGCGCGCCGTACACGACGGTGAACACGGTGGTGTTGGTGCCGGCCCACAGGCCGAACAGGCGGCCCGGACCGCCCTGGCGTTCCGCTGCGGGAACGGCGTCGATGCCGCGCTGCTCGACCGTGAAGACGGACGTCGGCGCGGCAGGTGCGGTGGATCCGGGCGGAGCGGTGGTGGTGGCCTCGGCCATGAGCGGCAGGAGTCCTTTGCGGACCGGCGCCCCGGCCTGGAGGGACGGGACGCGATGTACGGGGAGGGGGTCGCACGGCGGTGTGCGGGAGGTGCGACGGGCGCCCGGACGAAGTCTCCGGTGCACCGGCCGATGCCATTGCCCAAACGTTTTGGCAACGCTTCGGAACGTACTGCCTAAACGTTTTGGCAGTCAACCTGTAAGCTCGCCGCCATGTCAGACGTCACACAGCCGAAGCGCGGCGGTACGCCCCGGGGGGCCTCGGCGAAGAGCGGCGGTCTGCGGGAAGTGGCCCGCCGCGCGGGCGTCTCGGTCACCACCGCCTCGCACGCGCTGAACGGGGTGGGCCGGGTCGGCGCCGAGACGCGCGAGCGGGTCCTGGCCGTCGCCACCGAGATCGGCTACCGCGCCAACCCCAACGCCCGCGGCCTGCGCGGCGCCCGCACCGGACTGCTCGGCCTGACCCACCGCACCGCCGTCGAGGGCGGCATCACCGACATCGAGTACTTCGTCAAGATCGTGAACGCCGCGACCTGGACGGCGATGGCCCACGACTACTCGCTCGTGCTCGTCCCGCCCTCCCTGGACGGCCGCCCCTTCGACACCCTCCCGCTCGACGGCACGATCGTCATCGACCCGCTCACCGACGACCCGCTGCTGACGCGGCTGTCCGGCATGGGCGTCCCGGTCGTGACGACCGGCCGCGACCTGTCCCGCAAGGACGCCTTTCCCTGGGTCGACAACGAACTGTCCACCTGCGCCGTCGCCGCCCTCGACCACCTCGCCGCCACCGGCGCCCGGCGCATCGGCCTGCTCACCGGCTCCACCGGCCAGTCCTACGACGAGGACGCGGCCCGCGCCTACCGCGACTGGTGCGCCCGCACCGGCAACCCCGTCCTGATGGACCGCGCCGAGCCCGGCACCGACTCCACGGCGGCCGCGCACCGCCTCCTCGCCCGCCCGGACCGCCCCGACGCCCTCTATGTGGTGATGGAGAAGTTCGGCTTCGCCACCCTCGCGGTCTGCCGCGAACTCGGGCTGAGCGTGCCCGACGACGTGCAGATCGTGGTCGGCGCCGACGGCGAGTTCGCCCGCAGCGCCCGGCCCGCGCTCACCGCGCTCGACCTGGCCCCCGAGCAGATCGGCAAGCAGGCCGCGGAGCTGCTGATCGGCCTCGTCCAGGACCCGCCGCGGCCGGGCTCGGAGCCGGGACACCGCTTGGTGCAGGCCACGCTGCTCTCCCGCGACTCGACGCGGCGCCCCGGCTGACGCGCGGGCCGGGGCGGCGGGGCCGGGGCGCACCGGAGGACCGGGACGGCGGTAGGCTCGGGGGCCGACGTCACTGCCGACAGAAGGGTGCTGGGATGCCCCAGAGTCTGCCCTTCCGCTCGCCCGAGCAGGTGGCCCAGGTGGCGTGCGGCGTCTCCGAGCTGCTGGAAGTGCTGTGGGGGCGCGGTCAGGCGGCCGCTCAGGCCGGGCCGCTGCCGCCCTCGCAGTTCCGCGCCCTGACCATCATCGAGGGTCAGGAACCGGTCAATCAGCGCGCCTTGGGTGCGGCCCTCGGGTCCCGGCCGTCGTCGGTGAGCCGGCTCTGCGACCGGCTGGAAGCGGCCGGCCTGGTGGAGCGGGTGGCCAGTCCCACCAGCCGCCGGGAGGTCGATCTCCGGCTCAGCCGGCGCGGTGCGGCCGTGCTCGACGACTTCCGCGCCTCGCGCGCCCGGGAACTCGAGGCGGTCCTGCGCTCCATGGCGCCGGCCGAGCTGAGCACCCTGGTCGAAGGGCTCGAACAGTTCCAGGAGGCCGCCGCCGCGCACATCGGTCTGCACGGCACCGGGTCCGGCTCCGAAGGGGCGACCGAAGCCACCGCCTGACGTGCGCGGACCTGCCCCCGGCGGGCGCCGGAAAACTGCCTCCACCAGGTCGGACGGACAGTGCCGGCAGGCCCTGCCGCCGAGATAGAATCCTCAAATAGGTGCCGCATGGCAATATTTGTGATCTTTCGACGTCTCGCGGAAGCGGCGGTGCCGGGCGCCCGTTTCCGCTTCTCCCTCGGTGGCCGGCCGCCCCATCGGAGAAGTCTGTGACGAAGTTCCTCGCTGCCGAGCGCGCCATCCGCGCCGCCGCGCCGTTCGACCTGCTGGACACCGTGCGCCGGGCGCTGATCGAGGAGTACGGAGCCCTCAGCGTCGACCTGCTGATGGCCGACTACAGCCTGACGCTGCTCCAGCCGGTGACGGAGCTGCCGCACACCGCCGAGCCCGTACCCGTCCACGCCAGCGCCGCCGGCCGGGCCTTCGCCAGCCAGGATCCGCACACCAGGACCGTGCGCGGCGAGGGATCCGTGGACCTCTTCCTCCCGGTCACCGTGCGCGGCGACCGACTCGGCATCCTCGCCGTGCGCGTGCCGGAGGAGAGATGCACGCCCCGGGAAGTGGACGAGCTGACCGATCTCGCGGAGATCCTCGGGCACGAGATCGTCGTCGCCGACCGGGACACCGACGTCTACCTGCAGGCCCGCAGGGCGAGCCGGCTCACCCTGGCCGCCGAGATGCAGTGGCAACTGCTGCCCGGACGTTCCTACACGCGGACCGAGTACGCGATCGGCGCCCAGCTGGAGCCCGCGTACGCCATCCACGGCGACAACTTCGACTGGGCCGCCACCGGCGACAGCCTCACTCTGACCGTCACCAACGGCATGGGGGAGGGGATCGAGGCCTCGCTCCTGACCAACCTCGCCGTCAACGCCCTGCGCAACGCCCGGCGGGCCGGCATCGGCATCGCCGACCAGGCGGCCCTCGCGGATCAGGCGCTCTACGCCCAGCACCGCGGCGAGCGCTACGTCTCCACGCTGCTGCTCTCCTTCGACCTGGCGACGGAGCGGGTGCACGCGGTCGACGCCGGTTCGCCCCAGCTGTGGCGCCAGCGCGACCGGACGGTGGAGCAGATCCCGTTCGAGGCGCAACTGCCGCTCGGGATGTTCGAGGAGACCGACTACGTCGTGCAGGAATTCGACGTGCGGCGCGGTGACCGCCTCCTCTTCGTCAGCGACGGCGTCTACTCGGCGCTGTCCGCGACCGGTGAGGCCTACGGCGAGCGCAGGCTCGCACGCGCCGTCCAGGCCGCGAGTCTGCTCCCGGCGTCGGCCGTTCCGCGGGCGATCCTCCAGGAACTGGCCGGGCACGTGAACACCGACGCGGAGGACGATGCTCTCGTGGTGTGTCTCGACTGGTTCGGACGCGAAACCGGTTCGGTCTGAGTCGCAAACTGTCTGATCTCCCGCGAACCCTGTCCTCGTCAGGGACGTCAGTTGCCGGAGGGACCCTTACCGTGCAACTGTTGCCGGATGGAAAGCATGAGACGGAGCGCTGATTCCGGACCGGAGCAAGTCACCTGAGACAGGCGTCGATTGCTCTCCACCGACCTGCGGCGAAGGGTGGTGTGGGCTCGTCAATCCCGGGCCCTGCGTGATGGTTTCCCCCACGGAACCAATGAACCCGCCAGGTGCGGACACGGCAACAGGCCGACGGGCCGCCCACCCGACCGTCACGGTGGACGACGCGGGCCGAGTGCTCTCCTGCGACGATCCCGCGGGCAGCCTCCTCCACGACGTACGGGTCGGCGCGCTGCTCGCGGACACGGCCCCCGGTTGGCTGTCCAGGGCCCACACCGACCTGCTGACGTGCGGTGACGAGGTCCAGCCGCAGGTGGCCTGGGGCCGCATCGGCGAGAGAACGGTCGAGGCCTTCCCCAGCCGTCGCGCGGACGGCGCCGTGTCCTGGTGGCTCGTCGACGACGGCGATCTGCGCTCGGCCCGAGACCAGTTGGAGAGCGAGCGCGCCCGTTCACGCCTCCTCCAGGAGGTGTCCAGCGAACTGCTGGCGTCGCTGAACGTGGACCGCTGCATGGCGGCGACCGCGTCCCTCGCGGCCGCGCACCTCGCCGACGCGGCGGTCATCGTGGGCGTCGGCAACGGCCGAACCCACCCGGTGACCTGGGCGTGCGGCGATCGCGTGACCCAGGACCACATCGTCCTCGACCCCGCCGACCTGCCCGGCCTGGCCGAGGCGCTGCTGGGCTTTCCCCCGGTGCCCTCCCGCTGGATCGACCCCGCCGGGACACCTGCCTGGGCGATCCCCGAGGGCTTCGGCCGCCCGGTCTCCGAGATCGGCTCGGTGGTCGTGGTGCCGCTGCCCGGACACGGCTTCCCGGCCGGCGCCGTCGTCCTGCTGCGCCACTGCGAGGAAGCGGCCTTCAGCGAGGCCGAGGAGACCTTCGCGCGGCTCTTCGCCGCCCGGGCCGGAGCCGCCCTGTCGGCCGCCCGGATATACGCACAGCAGACCCGCATCACCGATGTCCTGATGCGGGAACTGCTGCCGCCGACGCTGCACCGGACGCACGGCATCGACTTCTCCGGCCGCTACCGCCCCTCCGCGGTGAACGAGCGGATCGGCGGCGACTTCTACGACGTCCACCCCGCGGACGACCCGGACGGCGAGGCGTTCGCGGTCCTCGGCGACGTGTGCGGCAAGGGGCTCGAAGCCGCCGTGCTCACCGGCAAGATCCGCAACACCGTCGAGGCGCTGCTGCCCTTCGCCTCAGACCACGCCCGCATGCTGTCGTTGCTCAACAGCGCCCTGCTCTCCTCCCACCACACCCGCTTCGCCACGATGGTGCTCGCCTCCGCCGTCCGTGAGCGGGACCGGGTCAGCGTGCGGGTCACGAGCGCCGGACACCCCCCGCCCCTCGTCGTGCGCGCCGACGGCCGCGTCGAGGAGGCCGACACGCGTGGCACGCTGGTCGGCGTGCTCTCCGAGATGACGGTGACCGGCGCGACCGTGGTCCTGCACCCAGGTGAGACCTGTCTGCTGTACTCCGACGGCATCACCGAAGCACACGGCGGGCCGCTGGGCGACCGCATGTTCGGCGAGGAACGGCTGCGTGCCGTGCTCGCCGAATGCGCCGGGATGCCCGCGGAGGCGGTCACCGAGCGCGTGCAGATGGTCGCCACGCAATGGGTCGGCGACGGCCCCCACGACGACATGGCGCTGCTGGCCATCACGGCCCCGCGCGCCGCTCATCTCACCGCTGTGGACGGGCACACCCGGGGAAGGTTCACGTCATGACACCGTCGAACGCCGTCCCCGCGACGGTCATCCGCGGCGAGGCCCCACGGGACCCCACCGCGGAGCCGTTCACGCCCTTCCCCGGCACGCCCCGCAAGACCCTGACCGTTCCCCGACCCGGACAGCACGCATGACCACCAACACCGCCCTGAGCCTGACCGTCGACGAACCGCGCGACGGCGTCCTGACCCTGAAGGTCGCCGGTGAGCTCGACTACGACACCGACGGCACGTTCACCCGGCTGACGGGAGCCGCGCTCGACGAGCACCGAGGCGTCGGCACCGTCCTGCTGGACTGCGCCGAGCTGGACCACGTCGACTCCATGGGTCTGTCCGCGCTCCTCATGCTGCGTCGCCGGCTCGACCAAGACGGCCTGGCCCTCCGCATCACCGGCCGCTCGACGCGTCTGGACCGGCTGCTGTCGGTCACCGGCACCTTCGAGCACCTCGTCGGCGAGGCCGAACCCGGTGAGGGCCGGCGGGAACAGGCGCTCGCCGACGCCGAGGACGCGCCCCGGGGGCCAGCCGGCTGATCCTGAGGTCAGCCGTGCCGGCTGTGCGGATCGGCGCCGCTGTCCGTCAGTTCGGCGTGCAGCAGCAGCATCTGGGCCAGCTCGCGGGCCTCGGTGCTGGTGAGCGACGCCCACACCCCCGGCTCCCCGCCCCGGTCCGCGCCCACGTCCAGGGTGACCCGGCCGATGGGACGGCCCGCGGGCGCCAGCCGGATGCGCCGTACGGCGATCCTGCGCCCGCACGTCGTCACGACACAGCTGTCCTCGTGACCGCCCACGTCGTTCAGCGGCCCGTCGGGTCCTGACCTCGCCATCACTCTCACACTCCTCCGCCCCCGGTGGGGCCGTGCCGCCGCTTGTGTCCGCGCATTGCATACCTGGCCAGGTATCAGGGACAGCGCTGCGGGCGGCCGCATTGTTCCGCCGGAGTGTGTGAGGTGTGGCTGTCAGTGTGCGTGCGGCTCTTCGCGGTGGACCGGGCCGTGCGAGTCCGCGCAGTGGGCGTCGGTCCCGGCCGAGTCGGCGGCGCGCGCGACCTGGAGGACGGGTTCCGGGGCGTGATCGACCTGGAGGGTGGTGTGCGAGATGCCGTAGTCGTCGCGCAGCAGTTCGCCCAGCGTGCGGCGCACGGCGTGGCAGTCGCCGCCGGGCTCGACCAGTACGTGCGCGGACAGGGCCGCCTGCCCGGAGGTGATCTGCCAGACGTGCAGATCGTGCACTTCGACGACCTGCTTCTGCGCGACCAGCCGGTCGCCGAGGGCGTCCGGGTCCAGGCCCGCCGGGGCGGCCTCCAGGAAGATGCGCCCGGAGTCCCGCAGCAGCCCGTACCCCGCCCGCACCATCAGGACGACGACCACGAGGGTGGCGATGGCGTCGGCGCGGGCGAAACCGGTGAGGACGACGACCAGGGCGGCCACGGCGGTGCCGATGAACGCGAACAGGTCGTTGAGGATGTGCTGGTAGGCGCCCTCCACATTGAGCGAGGTGCGGTTCGCCCGGGACAGGCACCAGGTCGCGGCGAGGTTCACGACGATGCCGGCGAGCGCCGTCGCGAGCATCAGACCGCCCGCGACCTCGGGCGGCGCGACGAGCCGGCGCACGGCCTCGTACGCGAGCCAGACACCGAGGAGGAGCAGCGTCAGCCCGTTGGCCTGGGCGGACAGGATCTCCGCGCGCTTGAGCCCGTAGGTGAAGCGGCCCTTCGCCGGCCGGGCCGCCAGCCGCATCGCGACCAGCGCGAGCACGATGGACGCGGCGTCGGTCAGCATGTGCGCCGCGTCCGAGATCAGGGCGAGGGAGCGGGCGACGATGCCGATGACGACCTCGACGGCCATGAAGCCCGTGATCAGGGTCAGGGCGAGGGCGAGCCAGCGGCGGTCGGCGTCCGCCGAGACACCGTGGGAGTGCCCGGCGTGTCCGTGGCCGTCGTGGTCGTGCTCGCCGCCGGGGCCGTCGGTGTGCCCCGCGGCCGGCCCGTGGTCGTGCCCGCTCATGTGTGCGTCCTCCCCCGTCGACGGATGCCTCGAAGGCAGTCAAACGCATGCCGCGCCCGTCGGCAAAGGCTGCACCGGTGACCGTTGTCATGTCAGATATGAAGCCGCTGACCTGCACCTCTTCCGGACCCTGTGCAGGGTGCGTGTGATGTTCCTCGCGAGGTCTCCACCGTTTTGACCTGCATGGAACCGCCGAACCAGGGGCAGGCGGGGTGGCCTGAAGGTGTTTGTCTTCCTGTCCGGAGGCGGCGCGTACCGGGAACCCGGCCCGCGCCCCCGTCCGGAGGGAAGCCGGAGGAAGGAAATCCGTCAGTGAGCGCGGAGACGACGCAGGCGGCAAGTGAGGCCGAGCCGGAGTGGAACCCGGAGGCGGTACGCCGTCACCGGGGACTGTTCCGGGTGATCGAGCGACGGCGCAGCCCCAAGCTGCGGCTCAGCGACATCACGGTGACCGAGGAGTCGGCGGTCAAGCGCGCGGTGAAGGCCGCGATGCTCGGCAACGCCATGGAGTGGTTCGACTTCGGCATCTATTCCTACATGGCCGTCACGCTCGGCAAGGTCTTCTTCCCGTCGGGCAATCCGACGGCCCAGACCCTCGCCTCGTTCGGCGCGTTCGCCGCGGCCTTCCTGCTGCGCCCGATCGGCGGATTCGTCTTCGGGCCGCTCGGTGACCGGATCGGCCGCAAGAAGGTCCTGTCCCTCACCATGATCATGATGGCGCTCGGCACCTTCGGCATCGGCCTGGTGCCCTCGTACGCCGCCATCGGCATCTGGGCGCCGGTCCTGCTGCTCCTCTTCCGCGTCATCCAGGGCTTCTCGACCGGCGGTGAGTACGGCGGCGCCGCCACCTTCATCGCCGAGTACGCGCCCGACAAGCGGCGCGGCTTCTTCGGCAGCTACCTGGAGTTCGGCACGCTCGCCGGCTACGTCGGCGCGGCCGGTCTCGTCACCGTCCTCACCACCGCCCTGGACGACGGCGCCATGCTCTCCTGGGGCTGGCGCGTGCCGTTCCTGGTCGCCGGTCCGCTCGGCCTGATCGGCATGTACATGCGGCTCAAGCTGGAGGACACCCCGGCCTTCCAGGAGCTGGAGCGCGAGCAGGAGCGCGGCGCCGAGCGCCCGAAGTTCCGCTTCGGCCCGTTCTTCCGCGACCACTGGCGTGCGCTGATGCTGTGCATGGTGCTCGTCGCCGCCTACGACATCGCCGACTACGGCCTGCTGTCGTACATGCCGACCTACCTGACCGACGAGCTGAAGTACGGCTCCACCGCGGGTCTCGTCGCCCTCGTCGTCGTCATGGTCGTGCTGATGTGCCTCGTCCACCCGCTCGGCGCCCTCTCCGACCGGGTCGGCCGCAAGCCCGTCCTGCTGACCGGCATGCTCGGCTTCGTCGTCCTGACCGTGCCCGCGTTCCTGCTGCTGCGCTCGGGCGGCCACGTCGCGATCTACGCCGGTCTGCTGCTGCTCGGCCTGTGCCTGCTGACGTTCCTCGCGACGATGTCCGCCGTGCTGCCGGCGCTCTTCCCGACGGAGGTGCGCTACTCGGCGCTCGCGATCTCCTTCAACGTCGCCGGCTCCCTCTTCGGCGGTACCACGCCGCTGGTGATGGAGGGCCTGACGAGCGCCACCGGCAACAGCCTCATGCCGGCGTTCTACATGATGTTCGCGGCCGTCGTCGGCGCCGTCGCCGTCCTGTTCATGAAGGAGACGGCACGTCAGCCGCTGGCCGGTTCCCCGCCGTCGGTCTCCACCGCGGAGGAGGCCTCGGCGCTGGTCACCGCCCAGTACCCGCGCGGCCCGCTCTCCCAGCTCCCGGCCGATGTCCCCGACACCCCGGCCGAGCCGGAGAACCCGGGCGACCGGGAGCCCGCCGTCGCCTGAACCCGGTCGTGCCGACCACCGTGCCCCCTGACGAGTCCCGCTCGTCCGGGGGCACCGTTCGTACGGCGGGTCAGCCGACCAGCAGGACGAGCTTTCCGCGCACCCGGCCGCTCTCGCCGGCCCGGTGCGCCTGCGCGATCTCCGCGAGCGGATAGGTGGTCACGTCGGGCGGCGTGAACCGCCCGGCCTCGATCAGCGGACCGATCTCGGCGAGCGCGTGGACCGCGCGTCCGTCGTCCCCGCGGCTGAACCGCACCCCGTGCTCCCGCGCCCCCGCGACGTCGGCGACGGTCAGTACGTTTTCCGGACCGCCCGCGAGCCCGATCAGCTCGGGCAGCACCCCGCTCCCGGCCACATCGAGCGCCAGATCCACACCGTCGGGTGTCAGCTGTCGCACCCGCTCGCCGAGCCCGTCACCGTAGGCCACGGGCTCGGCGCCCAGCGAGCGCAGGTAGGCGTGGTTCGCCGGACCCGCGGTGCCGATCACCCGCGCCCCGCGCGCCACCGCGAACTGCACCGCCGCGCTGCCGACGCTCCCGGACGCGCCGTTCACGAGCACGGTGCTGCCGCGGCCGACACCGAGCTGGTCGAGCGCACGCATCGCCGTCTCGACGGAACTGGGCAGGGCGGCGGCAGCGGCGAGGCCGAGCGAGGGCGGGACCGGCGCGTACACTGCCAGAACCGCCAGCTCGGCCTGGGCCGCCCCGTCGGGGCAGAAGCCGAAGACACGGTCGCCGACGGCCACGTCCGTGACGCCCTCGCCCACCTCGTCGACGACGCCCGCCGCCTCGTAGCCCAGTGTCTGCGGCAGCTCCTGGTCCATCTGGCCGCGCCGCTTCTTCCAGTCACTGGCGTTGACCCCGGCCGCGCGCACCGCGATCCGCACCTGGGCCGGGCCCGGGTGCGGATCGGGGAGCTCCACGATGCCGAGGACGTCGGGTTCCCCGAACGCGCTGAAGCGGGCGGCCTTCATCCGCGGCTCCGATCTCAGTTCCTTCGCTGGTTGCGACGACCGTACGTGAGGGATCGCGCCCGCGCCCCTTCGCCCCGGACCGGTGGTGACGGCCGCTTCCTCGCATCCGGCCGAAAGGATCGAGGCAGCGCGGCCGGGCTCCGACCACGTCGCCGTCACTCTGTCCGGGTACGTCCCGGGATCACCGCGGCGGAGGGTCCGGGATCCCGGGACTCGTCGCCGGACTCGCCACGGCCGTCGCCGAGGGCCGGATCGTGACCCCGGCGCAGGCGGCCGAGGCGTTCGCCGGGGGAGCGGCGAGCGCCGTCGTCGGCGCCGCCATCTCGGCACCGACCGCGCTGACCCGGCTCTTCGCGGGGGCGCGCGGCGGCTGATCGAATCCGGACGACTTTTTCCAAGAAGGGCTTGAATCAAGGGGGTTCGGCTCTCGCCGCAGAAGCCCCGGACACGCCACGTCAGCACAGGTCACACGGTGTGCACGGCCTCGTGGGGTACCAGTAGGCGAACATCGGCCAGTCGAGCCGACTTCAAATATCAAGCACAAATTCCACACATCCCCCTCTTCAGGGGGGTCTCCATGGTCTAGATTGACCGTGCTTCACATGCTGGGACACGAGGCGACAAATGATGATCTATTGATCAAGAGTCATGCTGATCAACAGGCGTCCCTCCGGTCCCTTCAGTGAGGTGATCCATTCTTGGAGTCCAAGAGGGGCCCTGGGTGAGGGGAGCACCCAAGGTGTCGACGGGTTCTCGCAGGCTGTCGCGGGTTGCGCGGCTCACGCCTGCCGGTTTCCGTCGTGACGGACGCGAACAGCGCTGAACGGCCGGCAGGCCGAGCACGGAAGGCGGGGGCTTTCCGGCGGGAGAACGGCGCAGTGCGGGAGGCGGGGGCCTCCTGGGGGATCTGAGTCACCGACCAAGCACCACCACTGGGGACCGGGGGGTTTCTGTGCGGCAGGGGGGATTAGTCGGCCCTTTTTCGTCGGCGCGCGGGCGTCTGACGGATGAGGCGATCAGCCAGCCGGCGAACGACTGGGAGCAGCGGTACCGCCGCTCCGTCATCACGAGCGACATGGTGGCCACCGCCCTGGTGGTCGCGGGCATAGGCAACTTCTTCGGCGCGCGCGACGCGGCCAACTGGCATGAGAAATGGGGGATCCTGGCCTTCGGCACCGAGCTGCTGGTGCTGGCCGCCCTCACGGTGAGCCGTGCCTGGGCTCCCGCCGTGCTCGGCCAGGGCGCCGAGGAGTTCCGGCGTCTGGGCCGCTCGCTGTTCACCGCGACCGTCGTGCTCGCGCTCGGCGGCATAGCGCTCACCTCGCGGAACATCAAACTCTGGATCTTCGTCGCGATACCCGCGATCGGGATCGTCACCATGACCGAGCGGTATCTGCTCCGCCTCTGGCTGCACAAGCAGCGCAAGGAAGGGCAGTGCCTCAGACCGGTTCTCGCGGCCGGAAGCCCGGCCACGGTGCACGACCTGATCACCCGGACCCGCAAGTTCCCGCACCTCGGCTGGCGGATCGAGGCCGTGTGCACGACGGACGGGCTCGGACCCGACGGAGACCACCTGGACGGAGTGCCGGTCGTCGGCCGGCTCGCCGACCTCGCCGGCCACGTGCAGCGCGACGGCTATCGCGTCGTCGCCGTCACACCGGACCCGCACTGGACCCCGGACCGGCTCCAGCGGCTGGCCTGGAACCTCGAGGGCAGCGACGCCGAGATGGTCGTGGCCCCCGTGCTGATGGAGGTGGCCGGCCCGCGTCTGCACGTCGACGCGGTGCTCGGGATCCCGCTGCTGCGGGTCAGCATGCCGACCTTCACCGGGGCCCGCCGGGCCATCAAGGCGGTCGTCGACCGGCTGGGCGCGGCACTGCTGCTGGTGCTGTTCGCACCGCTGATGACCGTGGTCGGACTGCTCGTGCTCGGCGACAGCCGCGGCGGGGTGTTCTACCGCCAGCGCCGCGTCGGCAAGAACGGCCGCGAGTTCACCATTCTCAAGTTCCGCACCATGGTCGCGGGAGCCCACGCCGCACGCGCCGAACTGGCCGACCGCGACGAGGGCGCGGGACTGCTCTTCAAGATGCGCAGGGATCCTCGGGTGACCCGGGTCGGCAGCGTGCTGCGCCGGTACTCGCTCGACGAGCTCCCGCAGCTGTTCAACGTACTCACGGGGTCGATGTCGCTCGTCGGCCCGCGGCCTCCGCTGCCGGAGGAGTCCGCCGAGTACGGCCCGGACATAAGGCGCCGGCTGCTGGTCAAGCCCGGACTGACCGGACTGTGGCAGATCAGCGGGCGCAGCGACCTGCCGTGGGAGGAGGCCGTCCGCCTCGACCTGCGGTACGTGGAGGACTGGTCGCTCGCCCTGGACACGGTGATCTTGTGGAAGACGCTGCGGGCCGTGATCCATGGCCAGGGGGCGTACTGATGCGTGGGGACCGCCGTACTACCGGCGGCGCACGGACCGCAGGCCACAAGGGCCTGCCTGGGGGGAGTAACACGTCATGAGAGTCAGTGTTTTCGGGCTCGGCTACGTGGGCTGCGTGTCGGCCGCGTGCCTGGCCAGCATGGGACACGAGGTCATCGGGGTCGACGTCAACCAGGTGAAGGTCGACCTGGTCAACGACGGCAAGGCCCCGGTGGTCGAGGAGCGGATCGGCGAACTCATCGCCGACGTCGTGCGGACCGGAGCCCTGCGCGCCACCCGCGACGTCCGCGAGGCGATCGCCGACAGCGAGATCTCGCTGATCTGCGTGGGCACACCGTCGGAGCCCAACGGAAGCCTGTGCACCACCTATCTGGAGCGGGTCACCGGGGAGATCGGCACGGCCCTGGCCGAGCGGGGCGGACGGCACACCGTCGTCTTCCGCAGCACCATGCTCCCCGGCACCTGCCTCAACCTGCTCGTGCCGATCCTGGAGAAGAGCGTCGGCGGCACCGCCGGTGTGGAGCTGGGCGTCGCGGTCAACCCCGAGTTCCTCCGCGAGGGCACCAGCGTGCGGGACTTCTTCGACCCGCCCAAGACCGTCATCGGCGAACTGGACCCGGCCAGCGGCGACGCGGTCCTCGCGCTCTACGAGGGTCTGCCCGGCGAGGTGTTCCGGGTGCCGGTGCCGACAGCCGAGGCGATCAAGTACGCCGACAACTCGTTCCACGGCCTCAAGATCGGCTTCGCCAACGAACTGGGCGCGGTCTGCCAGGCGTTGGGCGTCGACTCGCACCAGGTGATGGACGTGTTCCTCGCCGACCGCAAGCTCAACATCAGCCCTGCCTACCTGCGGCCCGGCTTCGCCTTCGGCGGCTCCTGCCTGCCCAAGGACCTGCGCAGCCTGGTCCACGCGGCCCAGCGCGCCGACGTCTCGGTGCCGATCCTGTCGCACGTGCTGTCGTCCAACGCCGACCACCTGCAGCGCGCGGTGGACATGGTCGAGCGCACCGGCAAGCGCCGGGTCGGCCTGTTCGGCCTGTCCTTCAAGCCCGGCACCGACGACCTGCGCGAGAGCCCGCTCGTCGAGCTGGCGGAGCGGCTCTTCGGCAAGGGCTACGACCTGCGGATCTACGACGCGAACGTCAGCCTGTCCCGGCTCCTCGGCGCCAACCGCGAGTACATCGAGAACCGGCTGCCGCACCTCGCGCAGCTGCTCGCCGACTCCGTCGACGAGGTCCTCGACCACGCGGAGGTGTGCCTGGTCGGCACCAAGGACGAGGCCGTGCTCGCGGCCCTGCCGCACGGTGAGGGACCCGACATCATCGACCTCGTCCGCCTGCCCGACGCCGATGCGCGCCGGACCGAACCGGGATACATGGGCCTTGTCTGGTAGCGCGATCGGCGGCGACGGCAACGGCCGGCGTGCGCTGATTCTGGTGGAGAACCTGTCGGTGCCGTTCGACCGGCGGGTGTGGCAGGAGTGCCTGACCCTGCGCGACGCGGGCTGGCAGGTGGACGTCATCTGCCCCCGCGGCGAGAAGCGGGACACGGAACCGGAGGCGGTGATCGACGGGGTGCGGGTCCACCGCTACCCGCTGCGCGCCGCCACCGGCGGACCGGCCGGCTACCTGCGCGAGTACGGCTCGGCGCTGTGGCACACGGCCCGGCTGGCCCGCAAGGTCGGCCCGGTCCACGTGGTCCACGCCTGCAACCCGCCCGACCTGCTGTTCCTGCCCGCGCTGTGGCTGAAGCGGCGCGGCGCGCGGTTCGTCTTCGACCAGCACGACCTGGTGCCCGAGCTGTACCTGTCCCGGTTCGGCCGCGGCAAGGACCTGCTCTACCGCGCCGTGTGCGCGCTGGAGCGGCGCACCTACCGGGCCGCGGACATCGTGCTCGCCACGAACGAGAGCTACCGGGACGTCGCCGTGCGGCGCGGCGGCAAGCGGCCGGAGGACGTGTTCGTGGTGCGCAGCGCGCCCGCGGTCGAGCGGTTCCAACCGGTGCCCTCCGAACCGGAGTTGAAGCGCGGAAAGCCCCATCTGCTCTGCTACCTGGGCGTGATGGGCCCCCAGGACGGCGTCGACTACGCGCTGCGGGCCCTCGCGAAGCTGCGCGACGAGTTCGGACGGACCGACTGGCACGCGGTGTTCGTCGGCTCCGGCGACGCCTTCGACGCGATGGTGGAGCTGTCCCGGTCGCTCGGCCTCGACGACCAGGTCCAGTTCACCGGGCGGATACCGGACGCCGATCTGGTGCGCTACCTGTCCACGGCGGACGTCTGCCTCTCGCCGGACCCGCGCAACCCGCTCAACGACGTGTCGACCATGAACAAGGTCCTGGAGTACATGGCGATGGGCCGGCCGCTCGTCTCGTTCGAGCTGCGCGAGGCCCGCGTCTCGGCGGGCGATGCCGCCGTCTACGCGCCGGCCAATGACGAGGCCGAGTTCGCCAAGCTCATCACCCTGCTCCTCGACGACCCGGAGAAGCGGGCCGAGATGGGCCGCATCGGCCAGGAGCGGATCAGCGGGCCGCTCTCGTGGAGCAACTCGCAAGCCTCCCTGCTCGCCGCCTACGCGGCGGCGTGCGGCGGTCGCGCACCGGTCACGGCGGGCACGACGGTACGGACAAGGAAGAGGCTGCGTCGTTGAACGAAGACACGATCCGTCTGGTCGTCATCGGACGGATGCTCCGACGGCGGTGGCGGCTGCTCGCCGCCCTCGCCGTGGTGGGCGCGCTCGTCGGCTACGGCGCCTCGCTGGTGTTCCCGCCGCGCTACACGACCACGGCCTCGGTCCTGCTGCCGGGGCAGTGGGAGGAGCGGGAACTGCTCACCCAGGTGGACATCGCGACGAGTTCGACGGTGCTCGACCTCGCAGCCGACAAGCTGCACTGGACGGACGTCAGCGGCACCGATCTCAAGGACCAGGTCGTCGCCAAGGCGGCGGACGGGAACATCATCAAGATCTCCGGGACCGCCGACACGCCCAAGCACGCCCAGCAGCTCTCCGACCGGACGGCGGAGCAGTTCGTCGGCTTCGCCAAGCAGATCGCGGGCGGCAGCGCCGACAACGAGGCGGCCACCGAGCGCGCCGCGCTGCGCAAGCAGGTGGAAGCGGCCAACCGCCGCATCAGCGACCTGGCCCAGGCCGCCGACCCCGGGCAGACCGTGGAGGGCGTCGAGGCCCGCACCTCGCTGGAGAAGCTGCGCACCTCGCTGGAAGAGGCCATGACGAAGCTGGACCAGGCCGACCCCGCGAGCAACACGGCCGGCATGGTCGTCATGGGCCCGGCGTCCCGGCCCACCGGCGAGACGGCCCCGACCCGGGTCCAACTCATCGGCGCGGGAGCGCTGTTGTTCTTCCTGCTCGCGGTGATCGGCCACCTCGCCGCGGTCCGGATGAACCGGCGTCCGCGCACCGAGCGCGAGATCGCCGCCGCGCTCGGCACCGACCTCATCGGCACCGTCGACGTTCCCGACGACGGGCACGCGCCCCGGACGGAGGGCGACGGCGCCCGGGCCCGCATCACCCGGCTCCTCGGCGCCGACACCCGGTGGGACACCCCGGCCCCGCAGAGATCGGGCGACGAGGCCGGCAGACGCATCCGCTACCGGCGCGTGTGCGCCCGCCTGCGCGACCGGTCGGCGGCGCCCCAGCGGCTCCTGGCGGTCGTTCCGGAAGGCGATCGCGTCGCCCACCGCGCGGCCGGACAGCTCGTCGCCGAGGCCACGGGCGACGCGTCCACCGGCTCCGCGGCCGGCGGACAATCCCTGCTGCGCCTGGTGCCGGTCTCCGTGGACCGGCCTATGGTGCCCGACCGCGCGACCGAGTCCGGAGCGCTGATCGTCGTCAGCGCGGGCAACTGGACCACCGCCGAACTCAGCGGCATCGCCCGGGCGTGCGCGGACGGCGGGCACGAGGTCGTCGGCCTCGTCGTCGCCGACCCGGTCCTGGCCCGGCCGGCGTCCCCGGCCGACCACTCTCCGCACAACGCCGCTCCGGCGCCGGCGGTCCACAGCCACGCCACGGGAGGCTCAGCGTGACGACGAGTACGACTGCGGAGCCGTCGGCGTCCACTCCGCTCATCGACCTCCAGGGTCTGGTGGTGGCGGTCCGCAGGCGCCGCCGCCTCTGGTCGGCGATGGCTCTGCTGGGGCTCCTGCTCGGCGCGGCGGTGGCGATCCTGCTGCCGCCACCGCCGAGCGCCGTGACCAAGGTGCTGGTCGCCCACGCCGACGACCAGCCGAACGACACCGGAACCCTGATACGCACCGACGTCCAGGTCCTCGGGACCACGCGGATCGCCGAACAGGCCCTGCGCTCCCTCGACTCCTCGGAGAAGCCCGAGGACTTCATGCGGGACTACCAGGGCACCGGTCTGACCAACAACCTGCTGCAGATCGACGTGACCGGCGACACCGAGGCGCAGGCGGTCGACCGCGCCAAGGCGCTGGCCGACGCGTTCGTCGCCGACCATGTGCGGCGCATGCAGGCCACCGCGAAGGCCGAATCGGACGCCCTGCTCGAGCAGCGCGACCGGATGCGGGACGAACTCGCCCGGGTCAACAAGGAGATCGGCAACCGTTCGCCGGACACCGACCCGCAGGCGTCGGCGAGCCTGGAGACGCTCTTCGCCCGCCGGGCCGAACTCAACTCGCGGATCGCCGACTTCGACGAGCGGGCCGCGGACGCCCGCACCGGCACACCCCAGGTCGTCGCCGGCACCCAGATCGTGGACGACCCGCGCGCGGTGCCCTACGCGATGCCCAAGGCCGCCGCCACCGACGCCGTGATCGGCCTCGTCCTCGGCCTCGTGGTCGGGATCGCCCTCGCCGCGGTCGGCGTGGTCGTGAAGGACCGGCCGGTGCTGCGCCGGGACATCGCCTCCCACCTGGGAGCCTCGGTCATCACCGATCTGCCCCGCAGGTCGGCCCTGCCGTGGCGGCGGCGCCGGGCCCGGGTGGCCCACACGCGGCTCACCACGAGTCTCGCCCGCACCGTGCGCGGCTCCGCGGAAGCGGTTTCCCTGCTGGAACTCGGCGCGGCCCGCACGGCCGCCGTGCTCGCCCTGGACATCGCGAAGGACCTTGCCGCGCAGGGGCCCGTGATGGTGGTCGACGGGCTGCCCGGCTCCCAGCTCTCGGGCCGCCGCCCGAAGCCCGGTGACCCCACCGTGGTCAGCGGCGAGCGGGCCGCGGCCGAACCGCAGCAGGGAATCCGGCTCGGTGTCGGCTCGGTGGCGCCCGGCACGGCCTGGACCGACCTGCAGTACCTCGGCACCCAGACCGTGCTCGTGGTCCGGGCCGGACACGGCAGCGCGGCCTGGCTGCACACCGTGGCACGGCAGCTCGCGGACCAGCGGATACCCGTGATCGGGGTGGTGCTGACCGACCCCGATCCCAGGGACCGCACCGACGGCACGCTGTGGGACGGACTGCACACCGCACTGCGCGGACGCAGCGAACGACAGGAACGGCCGGGCGGCACCGCGCGACGCGCGGAGCGGCAGCCGATATGGGCCGCACACGGCGCGGACAACGACCAGGAGGCGCGGTAACCGATGTGTGGCATCGCAGGCACGTACCGCTGGCCGGACGGGAAGATCGTCACCGACCGGCTCACGGACATCCTCGCCCACCGGGGCCCCGACGGCGCCGGCCGGTACGGGCACCCCGTCGCCGACGGCGAGGTGCAGCTCGGACACCGGCGGCTGTCCATCGTCGACCTGTCCGAGACCGGCGCCCAGCCGATGGTCTCGGACGGCCTCGCCCTGACGTACAACGGCGAGCTGTACAACGCGCCGGAACTGCGCGCCGAACTGGAGTCCACCGGCGTCCGCTTCCGCGGCACCTCCGACACCGAGGTGGTCCTCGAGGCCTGGCGGCGCTGGGGCACCGACTGCCTGCCCCGGCTGCGCGGCATGTTCGCGTTCGGCATCTTCGACGAACGCACCGGTGAACTGGTCCTCGCCCGCGACCAGTTAGGCATCAAGCCGCTGTTCCTGCTGCGGCGCGGCCCGGGCCTGGTCTTCGCCTCCGAGCTGAAGGCGCTCGCCGCCGCGACCGGCGGCCGGCTGGAGGTCGACCACGCGGCACTGGTCGCCTCCCTGCTCTACTACTGGGTGCCGGACTCCCGCTGCGCGTTCCGCGAGGCGGAGAAGCTGCCGCCGGGCAGCTGGCTGCGCGTCCGCCCCGACGGCCGGGTCGAGCGGGGTACCTACTGGAGCCTGAAGAAGGTCGCCGCGGAGGGGCAGGACCGCGCCCGCAGCGGCGAACTGCCCGACCTCGCCGCGATCGTCGAGGAGTCCACCCGGCGCCATCTGCTCGCCGACGTGCCCGTGGCGACCTTCCTCTCCGGCGGCCTCGACTCCAGCTACCTCACCGCGCTCGCCGCGCGCCACCAGCCCGGGATCTCCGCCTACACGATCGGATTCCGCGCCGAGGACGCCAAGTTCGAGGCGATGCCGGACGACCTGCGCTACGCCCGGCAGGTGGCCGAGCGGTTCGGCGTCGACCTGCACGAGATCGAGATCGCCCCCAACGTGCTCGACCTGCTGCCGCAGATGACGTACGCCCTGGACGAGCCGATCGGGGACCCCGCCGCGATCAACACCTTCCTGATCTGCACAGCCGCACGCGAGGCCGGCGTGAAGGTGATGCTGTCGGGGATGGGCGCCGACGAACTGTTCGCCGGATACCGCAAGCACCTGGCCAACACGATCGCGCTGCGCTACCAGCGCGTGCCCCGGCCGCTGCGCCGCGGAGTGTCCGCCGCCGTCGGCCGGCTGCCGGTCGCCACCTCCCGCAGGGGACTGCGTTCGGTGCGCTTCGCCAAGCGGTTCCTGTCCTTCGCCGAGCTGCCGGAGGAGACCGCGTTCCGGCGCAGCTACACCATGTACGACCGGACGGAACTCCTCGACCTGCTCGACCCCGATCTGGCAGGGACGGTCGACGACGTCCTGACCGAACACGCGGACACCTACGAGGACAACACCCTCGACGACTTCGTCAACCGCATGTGCCTGACCGACGCCCGGATGTTCCTGCCGGGCCTCAACCTCGCCTACACCGACCGCTCCAGCATGGCCGCGTCGACCGAGGTACGGGTGCCCTACGTGGACGTCGAGGTGGTGAAGGCGGCGTTCGCCCTGCCCGGTGACCGCAAGATCGTCGGGAAGCAGGGCAAGGCCGTCCTCAAGGAGGCGGCCACCTCGATCCTGCCCCGGGAGATCGTCTACCGGCCCAAGGGACTGTTCAGCGCCCCGCTGCGGGCCTGGATGAGCCGGGACCTGGCACCGCTGGTGCGCGAGGTGGTCAACGACGGAGAGCTGGTCCGCTCCGGCTTCCTGCGCCGCGACGCGCTGCGCCGCCTCGTCGCGGAGGACGCCGCGGGACAGCAGGACTACTCCAAGCATCTGTGGCACGTACTGACTCTCGAGCACTGGTACCGCGACGCGACCTCCGGGTCCGGCCAGAGCGCTCGCTTGACGGCTTAGGAAATAGAGGAGTTCGGGTGAAGCAGGTCGTACAGAACTACAAGAGCGGCGAGCTGGCGGTGCTCGACGTGCCGGTACCGGGGTGCAAGCCGGGTGGGGTGCTGGTCCGCAGCGCCTACTCGCTGATCTCCACCGGGACCGAGATGATGAAGGTGTCCGAGGCCGGCATGTCGATGCTGGGCAAGGCCCGTTCCCGCCCCGACCAGGTGGCCAAGGTCATGCAGAGCGTGGCCACCAACGGGGTGCCCGCCACCTATCGCAAGGTGATGGGCAAGCTCGACTCCTACACGCCGCTCGGCTACTCGCTGTGCGGGATCGTCGAACAGGTCGGGGCCGGCGTCGACGACGTGAAGGTCGGCGACGTGGTGGCCTGCGCGGGCAACGAGCACGCCCTGCACGCCGAGCTGAACTGGGTGCCGAAGAACCTCTACAGCCCGGTGCCCGAAGGGCTCGCGCCCCGGCACGCGGCCTTCGGCACCGTCGGCTCCATCGCGCTCCAGGGCGTCCGGCAGGGCGAGCCGCAGCTCGGCGAGGTGGCCCTGGTCATCGGCCTCGGCCTCATCGGACAGCTGGTGGCGCAGCTCCTCACCGCCGCGGGCGTCCGCGTCGTCGGCGTCGACCCCGACCCGGCCCGCTGCGAACTCGCCGAGCGCCTGGGCGCCGCGGCGAGCGGCGACCCCGCCTCCGCCGCGGTGGAGGCCGCCGTCGCCGACCTCACCGGCGGACACGGCGTCGACCAGGTGTATCTGGCGGCGGGCGGCGCGAGCAACGAGCCCGTCGAGCTGGCCGCCCGGCTCTGCCGGGACCGCGGCCGCGTCATCGACATCGGCAAGTGCCGTCTGGACCTGCCGTGGAACGCGTACTACGAGAAGGAACTCGACGTCCGCTTCTCGCGCAGCTACGGCCCCGGGCGCTACGACCCGGAGTACGAGCTGGAGGGGCGCGACTACCCGATCGGCTATGTGCGCTGGACCGAGCGCCGCAACCTGGCCTGCTTCCTCGATCTCGTGGCCCGCGGCCGCGTCGACGTGGACCCGCTGGTCTCCCACATCGCCGACTTCGACGACGCGGTGGAGACCTACCGGCGCCTGAAGGACGGCGAACTCAAGGCCGTCGCCGTCCTGTTCCGGTACGCCGATCAGGAGCCGGAGGCGGAGAAGGAGACACCGGCCCCTGAGGTGGCCGTGCCCGCCGTGACCGTGCGGCCAGGTGCGGCGCGGGCCGTCTCGTCCCCGGTGCGGATCGCGTTCGTCGGCGCGGGCAACTACGCCACCTCGATGCTGCTGCCCCACCTCGCGCGCCGCGACGGCGTCGAGCTGTCCACCGTCGTCACCACGACCGCGCTGTCGGGGGCCAACGCCCAGCGCAAGTTCGGCTTCGCCGAGGCGACCACCGACCTCGACGCCGTCCTCGGCGACACCTCGATCGACGCGGTGTTCGTCGTCACCCGGCACAGCTCGCACGCCGAACTGACCCGGCAGGCCCTCCTCGCCGGCAAGGCCGTCTTCGTGGAGAAGCCCCTGGCGCTCACCGAGGACGAACTGGCCGGTGTGCTCGCGGCGGTCGAGGAGTCCGGCAACGACCGGCTCCAGGTGGGCTTCAACCGCCGCTTCGCCCCGCTGCTGCGCGAGGCCAAGGGACGGTTCGGTGTCCGCACCGGACCGGCGAGCCTGCGCTACCTGGTCAACGCCGGCCGGCTCCAGCACGGGAGCTGGTACCTCCAGCAGGGCACCGAGGGCTCACGGTTCGCCGGTGAGGGCGGCCACTTCATCGACACCGCGAGCTGGCTCCTCGACGCCGACCCGGTCTCGGTCTACGCGACCGGATCGGCCGGCAACGAGGACCTCCAGGTCGTCCTGCGCTACGCGGACGATTCCACCGCCACCATCAGCTACGTCACCACCGGCGCCCCCGGCTACCCCAAGGAGACGCTGGACCTGGTCGCGGACGGCAAGGTGCTGCGCCTCGACGACTTCGTCCGTGCCTCGGTCTACGGCCGCAAGCGGTGGGTCAGCTCGCGGCTGCCCAAGGCCCGGGACAAGGGCCAGAACGCCGAACTGGCCGCGTTCGTCAAGGCCGTGCGCACCGGTGGGCCGATGCCGGTACCGCTGCAGTCGCTGGCCGCCACCACCGCGGCCACCCTCGCCGTGCAGGCCGGCCTGGCCGGTGGCGCGCCGGTGACGTTGGCGGGTCCGCGATGACCATGAGCACGGGCTGGTACCTGCGGCGCCTGTCCCGGATGGGGCCGCAGGAGGTCGCGGGCCGGGCCGGCGACGCGGTGCGCCGCCGCCGGTGGCGTTCGGCGCGGCCCGAGGGACCGGGCACGACCGGCGGCCGGTTCACGGCGGTGCTGCCCGCCGGGACGGTCGCCGCGATCCCGCCGGACGCCGCCAAGCGGCTCGTCGCCGAGGCGGACCGGCTGATGGACGGGCACGCCGAGTACTTCGGGGTGGTCCGCGACGACCTGGTCGACCCGGACTGGTGGCGCGACCCGAAGACCGGCCGCCGCGCCCCGTGGGGCTACGCCTTCGACGTCCCCTACCGCGACGAGGACGCGGTCGGTGACATCAAGCAGATCTGGGAACTGTCCCGGCACCAGTACCTCACCCAGCTCGCCGCCGCCTACGCGATCACCGGCGACGAGCGGTACGCCGAGCGGACCGCCGACCACCTGCGTTCCTGGTGGACGGCGAACCCGCCGCTGCGCGGCGTGCACTGGATCAGCGGTATCGAGCTGGGCATCCGGCTGCTCTCCTGGGTGTGGGTCCGGCGGCTGCTCGACGGCTGGCCGGGCGTCACCGGGCTGTTCGAGGACAACCCGGTCGCGGTGAACCAGATCTGGCACCACCAGCGCTGGCTCGCCGCCTTCCCCAGCCGGGGCTCGTCGGCGAACAACCACGTCATCGCCGAGACCGCCGGACTGTACGCCGCGGCCTGCGCGTTCGACTGGTTCCCGGCCTCGGCACGCTGGCGGGACACCGCGCTGCGCTCCCTCGACCGGAACCTGCGCGCGAACACCTTCCACTCGGGCCTCAACCGCGAGCTGGCCTCCGAGTACCACGGACTCGTGCTCGAACTCGGCCTGGCCGCGCTGGCCGAGGCCGACGCGGCGGGCAGGCCGGTCCCGGCGACGCTGCGGATCGTCCTGCTGCGGATGACCGACGCGCTCGCCGCCGTCGTGGACAACCGGCTCAGGCCGCCGCGCCAGGGCGACGCCGACGACGGCCACGGCCTGGTCGTGGACGGAGCGGGCACCGACCGCTGGGGCTCGCTGCTCGCCACCGGCGCCGCCGTGTTCGGCCGGCTCGACTGGTGGCCCGAGGTGACCGGCACCGACGTGCGCACCCCGCTGCTCGCCGCGCTCATCAAGCCCGTGCCACCGGCCGTGACCCGCCCGAAGACCCGGCCGGCCCACTTCGCCGACGCGGGCATGACCGTCCTGCGCGGCCCCGGGAAGATCTGGTGCCGCTGCGACGGCGGCCCGCACGGCTTCCTGTCGATCGCTGCCCACGCGCACGCCGACGCACTGTCCGTGGAGGTCCGGCACGACGGCGTCGAGGTGCTCGCCGACCCCGGGACGTTCTGCTACCACGGGCAGCCCGAGTGGCGGCAGTACTTCCGCTCCACCCTCGGCCACAACACGCTGGAACTCGACGGCACGGACCAGTCCGTCTCCGGCGGCCCGTTCCTGTGGACCCGGCACGCCCGGACCCGCGTCCTGGCCGTGGAGACGTCCGGGGACGTGGTCCGGTGGAGCGCCGAGCACGACGGCTACCAGCCGTCCGTGCACCGCCGCCGGGTGGAGCTGAGCGCCGGGAGCGAGGAACTGCGCCTGGTCGACGAGGTGCGCGGACCACGCCGCGACGTCCGCCTGGCCTTCCACCTCGGCCCGGCGGTCGCCGCCGACCTGATGGGCGACCGCGCCGTCCTCACCTGGATCCACGAGGGCGAAGGCCGCTCCGCGGTGCTCGACCTGCCCGACGGGCTGACCTGGCGGGCGCACCGGGGCGAGAGCGACCCGCCGCTGGGCTGGTACTCCCCGGGCTTCGGGCGCAAGGAACCCACCACCACGCTGGTCGGAACCGGCAGCGCCGAGGGCGCCGCCGACTTCACGACCGTGCTCAGGTTCCGCGGGTAGGGGGGCACGTGGGCTACGAGAGACGGCACTGGGCGCTGGCGGTGGCACCGCTGGCCCTGGCCCTGCTGGCGACGGCCGGCTGCGACAGCACGCCGACGTCGGACACCGGGGCGAAGCCGAGGAGCACACCGTCGTCGTCCGCCGCACCGGCCAAGAAGACGCCGGTGGCCCGGGTGTGCGCCGAGGCACCGGCCGGACCGGAGAAGGCACCGGCCGGCGCGGTCACCGTCGACCCCAAGAAGGTCGGCGACCTGACGGCGAAGACCAAGAGCAGTCCCGCGCACACCACGTTCTGGCTGCGCCCGGGCACGCACCGCCTCGACCCGGACCGCTACGCCCAGGTCATCCCGAAGAAGGGGGACCGCTACATCGGAGCGCCGGGCGCGGTGCTCGACGGCCGCAAGAAGAACCAGTACGCGTTCGGCGGCACCGCCCACGGCGTCACCCTCAGCCATCTGACCGTGCAGGGTTTCGTGGCGCCGCCGGACGAGGGCGTGGTCAATCACGACTCGGCCGACGGCTGGGTGATCGAGCACAGCACGATCCAGCACAACTCCGGTGCCGGGCTGATGGCCGGCGCCCGTCAGCAGGTCCGCGCCAACTGCCTGCGCGACAACGGCCAGTACGGCATGAACGCGTACAAGGGATCGGGCCGGGTCACCGGCCTGGTCGTCGAGGGCAACGAGATCGTCGGGAACAACACCGGCGACTGGGAGCGCAAGCGCAAGGGCTGCGGCTGCACCGGAGGCATCAAGTTCTGGGCCGTCGACGGCGCCGACGTGCGCGGCAACTGGGTGCACGACAACCGCGGCACGGGCCTGTGGGCGGACACCAACAACAACGACTTCCGCATCGAGGACAACGTCCTGGAGGACAACGACGGCGCCGCGCTGATCTACGAGACCAGCTACAACGCGGTCATCCGGAACAACACCATCCGGCGCAACAACTGGGTCGAGGGCCGCAAGGCGGCGAAGAGCGGCGACACCTTCCCGTTCGCCACGGTCTACCTGTCGGAGTCCGGCGGCGAACCACGGATCAAGGCCCGCACCGACAAGATCGACATCTACGGGAACCTGCTGGAGGACAACTGGTCCGGGATCACCCTCTGGGAGAACGCCGACCGGTTCTGCAACAGCCCCGCCAACACCTCGTCCGGTGACTGCACCCTGCTGGTGAAGAAGACCAAGCGCTGCGCCGAACCGGCCATAGGGAAGGCACCGCTCTACGCCGACTGCCGGTGGAAGACCCAGCGGGTGGACATCCACGACAACCGCTTCGTGCTCGACAAGTCCGTCGTCAAGTGCACGGTGAAGTGCGACCGGATGGCGGTCCTCGCCAACTACGGCACCTACCCCGACTGGTCGCCGTACCAGGGCGAGAAGGTCGCCGAGGCGATCACGCACAAGCAGGAGAACCGCTGGCACGACAACGTCTACCGCGGACCGTGGAAGTTCGTCGTCCAGGACCAGAGCAAGGTGATCGACTTCGCGCAGTGGAAGAGCCAGAGCTTCCGGCAGGACAAGGGCAGCACCCTCGACCCGCGGGCCGGTGGTTGAGATGACGGCATCGCTCCACGCCCCGGCACTCGACACCGAACCGCGCCCGGCGGGCGCCCCGAAGCTCATCGGAGTCGCCTGGGGGCTGCTGATCCTCAACACGCTCGGCTCCGCCGGCGCGCAGACGATCATCCCGTTGCCCCGCTCGCTCATCCAGATGGTCACCATGGGCTCCCTGGTCGCCGCGTTCGCCCTCGCGCTCGCGGTCAACCTCCGGCTGCGGTTCCGGCCCAGCGCCTATGTCCTCCTGCTCAGCCTGCTGCTGGTCCCGAGCGTGCTGTCCAGCGTGCACCTGGAGTCCGGGTTCGGCGCCCTGTTCCGCTGCACCCGGCTCGCTCTCTTCGTCGGCACGCTGTGGCTGCTCACCCGCTGGTGGGACGGCGGCCTGACGTTCGTCCGGCACCACATCCGGATCTACTTCGCCGTGCTCGGGACGGTGGCCGCGGGCCTGGTGATCTCGCCCGGCGCCGCGCTGCCCGACGTCTACGGCGGACGGCTCGTCGGCGCGCTGTGGCCGCTCACCCCGCCGCAGATCGGCCAGTACGCGGCCGTCATCATCGGGCTCACCGTGCTGATGCTCCTGGGCCGCAGGACCGACGGCAGGAGCGCGGCGATCGTCATCGTGCCCTCGCTCGTCCTGCTGATGCTGACGCACACCAGGACGGCCACGCTCGGCCTGCTCATCGGCCTCGTCGTGGCGATCGGCTCGCTCCTGCTGACCAGCGCGGCCGCCCGCCGGTTCTTCACCTGGACCGTGGTGATCGCCACGATCGTCGCCGTGGTCTTCGCGGGCGCGCTCCAGTCGTGGTTCCTGCGCGGGCAGAGCCAGGAGAACTTCTCCAACCTCACCGGCCGCGCCAAGGTCTGGGACGCCCTGCTCGCCGCACCGAGGTCGGTCTCGCAGGAACTGTTCGGCGTGGGCCTCGGCGACAAGTCGTTCGGCGGCCTGCCCATCGACAACAGCTGGCTGGCCGTCTACAACGAACAGGGCATGATCGGCGTCGCCATCGTCGCGGTGGTCTTCGTGGTCCTGGCCGGGGTCGCCCTGCTGCGGCCGCCGTCGCTGCAGCGGGCCTGCGCGATCTTCCTGATCAGCTACTGCGCGATCGCCTCGTACACCGAGGCCGGTCTCGGAGACGCCTCGCCGTACCTGCTCCATCTCGCCCTGGCCGCCTCGCTGTTGGCCACACCCGTCACGCAGCCGCAGCCGCAGCCACCGCCACCGCCGTCGTCGCCGACGCCCGTGATCCCGGCGCAGGCACGGGCCAAGGACCGCCCTTACATCCCGCGCTGGGCCCGTCGTCCGGAGGTGACCTGAGCATGCACGTTTTCGTGGTGCACAACCGCTATGCCTCGGCGCAGCCGAGCGGGGAGAACAAGGTCGTCGACCAGGAGGTGGAGCTGCTGCGCTCGGCCGGCCACCGGGTCGAGCTGTTCGAGCGGCGCAGTGACGACATCGCCGCCAAGTCCCTGCCGGGCAAGGCCGCGCTGCCGTTCCTCGTACCGTGGAACCCGGGGGTCCGCGCGGAACTCACCCGTCGGCTGCGCGCCGACCGGCCGGACGTCGTCCACGTCCACAACGTCTTCCCGCTCCTGTCGCCCGCGGTCCTCGCCGCCTGCGCCGACGCCGGAGTGCCCGTGGTCGCCACGCTGCACAACTACACACAGGTCTGCCCGCCCGGCACGCTCCAGCGGGACGGTGCCGCGTGCACCGAGTGCGTGGGGGGTACACCGCTGCCCGCCGTCCGGCACGGCTGCTACCGCGGCTCCCGGCTCGCCACCGTCCCGCTCGCGGTCAGCCTGTCGGTCAACCGGCGCCGCTGGTGGTCCGGGGTGGAGCGCTTCCTGTGCATCTCCGCGGCGCAGCGCGACGTCCTGGCCGCGGCGGGGATGCCGGCCGAGCGGCTCGCGGTGAAGCACAACTTCGTTCCGGATCCGGGCGGTTGCCGCACGGGGGAGGGCGAGCACCTGCTCTTCCTCGGTCGGCTCGCGGAGGCCAAGGGCCTGCGACTGCTGATGGCCGCGTGGGACGAACTCGCCGCCGACGGCGGGCCTGGCGTGCCGCTGGTGATCGCCGGCACCGGGCCGCTGGAGCGCGAGGTGGCCGAGTGGGCGGCGGGCCGGGACGACGTGCGCTACGCCGGTCTGCTGGACACGGCGGAGTGCCGGAAGGCGATCGCCCGCGCGGTCGCCGTGGTGGCGCCCTCGACGTGGCTGGAGGCGTTCGGCCTGGTGGCCGTCGAGGCGATGGCGGCCGGGGTACCGGTCGTCGCCGCGGGGCACGGCGCGTTCGTCGAACTCGTCGAGGACGGCGTCACCGGGCTGCTGCACCGGCCCGG
Source organism: Streptomyces sp. NPDC001904 (assembly GCF_040297005.1). Lineage (NCBI taxonomy): Bacteria > Bacillati > Actinomycetota > Actinomycetes > Kitasatosporales > Streptomycetaceae > Streptomyces > Streptomyces sp. NPDC001904. The sequence goes on from NZ_JBEOYI010000012.1 coordinate 204,964, forward strand.
CGACACCGCCTCGCTCGCTTCCTGCCTGGAGCGGATCGCGGCCGACCCGGTCCGCAACCAGGAGATGGGCCGGGCGGCCCGGAGCCGGTACGAGCGGGGCTTCAGCCCGGCCGTCGGCCTGGAGCGCCTGGTGGAGGAGTACCGCACCGCGATCGCGGAGCGGTCAGTACCGACTCGTGACGGGGACACCCGCACGAGCAGGGGGGATGGGGAAAGTACATGACACGATGCCGACTCTGCGGCTCGGAAGCCATGGCGAGCGTCGTCGACCTTGGGGCGACACCGCCGTGCGAGAGCTTCCTCGCCGCTGACCGACTGGACCAGCCGGAGCCGGCGTACCCGCTCCACCTGCGGGTCTGCACCGACTGCTGGCTGGCGCAGATCCCACCGCTCATCACACCCGAGGAGACGTTCAAGGAGTACGCGTACTTCTCCTCGTTCTCCACCTCCTGGGTGGAGCACGCGCGCACCTTCGTCGCCGACGCCGTGGTGCGGGCGGGCCTCGGCGCCGACTCCTTCGTGGTCGAGGTGGCGAGCAACGACGGCTACCTGCTGAAGCACGTCGTGGACCGCGACGTCCGCTGCCTGGGCATCGAGCCGTCGGTGAACGTCGGCGCCGCGGCCCGGGAGGCGGGTGTGCCCACGCTCACCGAGTTCCTGAGCCCGGAGACCGGCGCGGCCGTGCGCGCCGAACACGGCCCGGCCAACCTGGTCGTGGCCAACAACGTGTACGCGCACATCCCCGACGTCATCGGGTTCACCCAGGGTCTGCGCGCGCTCGTCGCCGACGACGGCTGGGTCTCCATCGAGGTGCAGCACCTGCTCACCCTGATCGAGGAGAACCAGTACGACACGATCTACCACGAGCACTTCCAGTACTACACGGTCGCGTCCGCGATCCGGGCACTGGCCAGCGGCGGACTGACCCTCGTCGACGTCGAGCTGCTGCCCACCCACGGCGGCTCCATCCGGCTGTGGGCCCGCCCCGCCGAGGCGGCCGGCGAGCCGTCGCTCGCGGTGGCCGACGTACTCGCCCGCGAGAAGGCCGCCGGACTCCAGGAGCTGTCCGGCTACACCGAGTTCTCCGCGCGGGTCGCCAAGGTCCGCCGCGACCTGCTGCGGTTCCTCATCGACGCGGCCGACCGCGGTGAGACCGTCGTCGGCTACGGAGCCCCCGGCAAGGGCAACACCCTGCTCAACCACTGCGGCATCCGGCCCGACCTGCTCGCGTACACCGTCGACCGCAACCCGTACAAGCACGGCCGCTACACCCCGGGCACCCGGATCCCGATCCTCGCGCCCGAGCAGATCGCCGTCGACAAGCCGGACTACGTCCTCGTCCTCCCGTGGAACCTGCGGGCCGAACTGGTCGAGCAGCTCGCCTTCGTCCACGAGTGGGGCGGGCGTCTCGTCTTCCCCATCCCGGAACTGAGCATCGTCGAGGCCGCGTCTTTGAAAGAGGTCACAGCATGAAGGTCGTTCTCTTCTGCGGCGGCTACGGCATGCGGATGCGCAGCGGCGCCACCGATGACGTGCCCAAGCCGATGGCGATGGTCGGTCCCCGTCCGCTGATCTGGCACGTCATGCGCTACTACGCGCACTTCGGGCACACCGAGTTCATCCTGTGCCTCGGCTACGGCGCTCACCACATCAAGGACTTCTTCCTCAACTACGAGGAGACGACGTCCAACGACTTCGTGCTCAGGGGCGGCCGCACCGAGCTGCTGTCCACCGACATCTCGGACTGGACGATCACCTTCGCCCAGACCGGCATCGAGTCGCCGATCGGTGAGCGGCTGCGCCGGGTGCGCCACCACCTGGACGGCGACGAGATGTTCCTCGCCAACTACGCCGACGTGCTCACCGACGCCCCGCTGCCGGAGATGATCGACCGGTTCGCCGAGCGCGACGCGGGCGCGTCGATGATGGTCGTCCCGCCCCAGTCCTCCTTCCACTGCGTGGAGCTGGCCGAGGACGGCCTGGTCGGCGGCATCACCGCGGTGAGCGACATGCCGCTGTGGGAGAACGGCGGCTACTTCGTGCTCCGGCAGGAAGTCTTCGACCACATCCCGGAGAACGGCGACCTCGTCGCCGACGGCTGCGGCCAGCTCGCCAAGCAGGGCCGGCTGGTGGCGCACCGGCACCGCGGCTTCTGGAAGCCCACCGACACGGTGAAGGAGCGCGCCGCCCTCGACGCCGCCTACGCGCGTGGCGAGCGCCCGTGGGCCGTGTGGGAACAGGACACCGCCGGGGTGCGCGCGTGATCCGGCTCGGGGCCGGTCCCCTCGACCGGATCGTCGCCGTGGGCGCCCACTGCGACGACATCGCCATCGGCGCCGGCGGCACCCTGCTGGCGCTGTGCCGGGCGCGGCCCGGCCTGCGGGTCGACGCGCTGGTGCTGTCCGGCGGCGGCACCGACCGGGAGCAGGAGGAGCGGGCCGCGCTCGCCGCCTTCTGCCCGGGCGCCGACCTGCGGCTGACCGTCGACAAGATGCCGGACGGCCGCTTCCCGGCGCACTGGTCGGACGCCAAGGCCGCCGTCGAGGAGCTGCGCGAGCGGTCCGAGCCCGACCTGGTCCTGGCCCCGCGCACCGACGACGCCCACCAGGACCACCGCGGCCTGGCGCGGCTGATGACCACGGCCTTCCGCGACCACCTCGTGCTCGGCTACGAGATCGTCAAGTGGGACGGCGACCTCGGCCGGCCGTCCGCGTACCAGCCGCTGTCGCCGGAGACCGCCGAACAGAAGGTCGCGCTGCTGCAGGAGCACTACCCCTCGCAGCGCCACCGGCCCTGGTACGACCGCGAGGCCTTCCTCGGCCTCGCCCGCATTCGCGGTATCGAATGCCACGCGCGCTACGCCGAGGCGTTCACCGTCACCAAACTCACGCTCGACCTGGGGGATTGAACCTTGCGCGTACTGCTGACCGGACACCAGGGCTATCTGGGCACCGTGATGGCCCCGGTCCTCACGGCCGCCGGACACGACGTCGTCGGCCTCGACGCCGGACTGTTCGCCGACTGCGTCCTCGGCCCCGTGCCCGCCGACCCGCAGGGGCACCGGGTGGACCTCCGCGACGTCACCGCCGAGCACCTGGCCGGTGTCGACGCCGTCATCCACCTGGCCGCGCTGTCCAACGACCCGCTCGGCTCCCTCGCACCCGAACTCACCTACGACATCAACCACCACGCGTCCGTCCGGCTGGCCCGGCTCGCCCGCGAGGCGGGCGTGCGGCGCTTCCTGTACGCGTCGACCTGCTCCGTCTACGGCGCCGCCGGCGGCGCGGGACTGGTCGCCGAGGACGCCCCGCTGCGCCCGGTGACGCCGTACGCCGAGTCCAAGGTGCGGGTGGAGGACGACCTGCACGCGCTGGCCGACGACGACTTCACCCCGGTGTACATGCGCAACGCCACCGCGTTCGGCTACTCGCCCCGGCTGCGCGCCGACATCGTCCTCAACAACCTGGTCGGGCACGCGCTGCTGTCCGGCGAGGTCCTCGTCCTCTCCGACGGCTCGCCCTGGCGCCCGCTGGTGCACGCCGCCGACATCGCGCGGGCCTTCACGGCCGCGCTGACCGCGCCGCGCGAGGCGGTGCACGACCGGGCGTTCAACATCGGCAGCGAGGTCAACAACGTCACCGTCGCCGAGATCGCCGAGCAGGTCGCCGAGGCGGTCCCCGGCGCGAAGGTGCGGATCACCGGCGAGCACGGCGCCGACCCGCGCTCGTACCGCGTGGACTTCTCCCGCTTCCGCGAGGCGATCCCCGGCTTCGACTGCGAGTGGACGGTCAAGCAGGGCGCCCTCGAACTCGCCGAGAACTACCGCAGGCACCAGCTCACCCTGGAGGACTTCGACCAGCGCTTCACCCGGCTCGCCGTGCTCCGCGCGGCGTCCGAGGCCGGCACCGTCGACGACACCCTGCGGTGGCGCCGATGACCTCGCCCGGCGAGGAGATGCATGCTCTGGTGGAGCGGATGTACCCGCTCTGCCGGAGCATCACCGGCGACGGCGTGCGCGCCACGCTGGACATCGTCGGGGAGTACGTCCCGCTCCAGGTGCACGAGGTGCCGACCGGGACGCAGGTGCTCGACTGGACGGTGCCGCAGGAGTGGAACATCCGGGACGCGTACATCGCCGACAGCTCCGGCAGGAGGGTCGTCGACTTCGCCGCGTCCAGTTTGCACGTGCTCGGCTACAGCGTCCCGGTGGCCCGGACCATGCCGCTCGCCGAACTGCGCGAGCACCTGCACACCCTGCCGGACCGGCCGAGCTGGGTCCCGTACCGCACCAGTTACTACAAGCCGGAGTGGGGATTCTGCCTGTCCCAGGAGACCCTGGACGCGCTGCCCGACGGCGACTACGAGGTGCGCGTCGACTCCACCCTCGCGGACGGACACCTCACCTACGCCGAGCACGTGGTCCCCGGCCAGGTGCCCGACGAGGTGATCGTCTCCTGCCACGTGTGCCACCCGTCGCTGGCCAACGACAACCTGGCCGGCATCGCCGTGGCGACCTTCCTGGCCCGCGAACTCGCGGAGCGGAACCCGTACTACACCTACCGGTTCATCTACGCGCCCGGCACCATCGGAGCCATCACCTGGCTCGCCCGCAACGCCGAGCGGATCGAGCGCGTGAGGCACGGGCTCGTGCTGGCCTGTGCGGGGGACAGGGGGCAGCTCACGTACAAGCAGAGCCGACGCGGCGACGCCGAGATCGACCGCGTCCTGCGGCACGTGCTGCGCACGTCCGAACGCCCGCACCAGGTCAACGAGTTCACGCCGTACGGATACGACGAGCGGCAGTACTGCTCGCCCGGGTTCGACCTCGGCGTGGGCTCGCTCACCCGCACCCCGTACGCCGGCTATCCCGAGTACCACACCTCGGCGGACAACCCGGACTTCGTCTCCCCGGAGGCGATGACGGACACCCTCGCGGTGCTCCGCGAGGCGTTCGCCGTACTCGACCGCAACCGCACCTACAACAACCTCAGCCCGTACGGCGAACCGCAGTTGGGCCGGCGCGGGCTGTACGACGCGCTCGGCGGCCGCAGCGACACCAAACAGGCGCAGATGGCCATGCTCTGGGTGCTCAACATGTCCGACGGCGCACACAGCCTGCTGGACGTCGCCGAGCGCTCCGGGCTGCCCTTCGACACCGTCGCCGCCGCGGCCGACGCCCTGCACGGCGCAGGGCTGGTCAAGCCATGACGTCGACGACCACCGAGGGGGAGAACGCGAAGACCACACCGGAACCGGCGGGCTCGGCGAAGCGGGCCCTGCTCGGACGGCTGTCCTGGGGCCTCGCCGACCAGGCGGCCTCCAGCATCTCCAACTTCGTGGTGGGCATCTACGTGGCCCGCTCGCTCGGCGTCGCGGCGTTCGGCGTGTTCAGCCTCGCCTGGGTCACCTACGGCGTGGTGCTCAACATCTCGCGCGGCCTCGCCACCGATCCGCTCGTCGTCCGCTTCAGCGGCGTGTCCGAGGACTCCTGGCGCGGGGCGGTGGCCCGCTCCACGGGCACCGCGATCGTCGTCGGCTCCGCCATCGGCGTGGCCTGCCTGGCCGCCGGGCTCGGCCTCGGCGGCCGGGTGGGGCCCGCGTTCGCCTGTCTCGGCGTCATGCTCCCCGGGCTGCTGCTGCAGGACGCCTGGCGGTACTCGTTCTTCGCCGCGGGCATCGGACGCAAGGCGTTCCTCAACGACGTCGTGTGGGGCGTGGCCCTCGTCCCGGCCATGTTCGTGGCGGCCCGCGTCGACACCGTGGCCGCGTTCGTCCTCGCCTGGGGCGCGTCCGCGACCGTGGCGGGCGTCTACGGCTACGTCCAGTCCGGCATCCTGCCCCGGGTCACCCGGGCCCGCGGCTGGCTGCGCGAACAGCGTGACCTCGGCTACCGCTACCTCGTCGAGAACACCTGCCTCAGCGGCGCCAGCCAGGTGCGCGCCTACGGGCTCGGCGCGATCGTCGGGGTCAGCGCGGTCGGTTCGGTACGCGGCGCGGAGCTCCTCATGGGGCCGTTCCTCGCCGTCCTGATGGGCCTCTCGCTCGTCACCGTCCCCGAGGCCGCCCGGGTACTGCGCCAGGCTCCCCGGCGCCTCGGCAGGTTCTGCCTCCTCCTCGGCGGCGGGCAGGCCGTCGGAGCGCTGCTGTGGGGGACGGCGCTGCTGCTCATGCCGGACCGGGCGGGCGAACTCGTCCTCGGCGACGTCTGGCACTCCGCATCCCGGCTCATCGTGCCGATCACCCTCGGCGTCGCGGGCGCCGGACTCGGCACCGGCGCGGCGGCCGGACTCCGGGCGCTCGGCGCGGCCCGGCTGAGCCTGCGCTCACAGGTGTTCGCCTCCGTCTGCTACGTCGGCGGCGGCCTCGGCGGAGCCGTCGCCGGCGGCACGGTCGGCTCGGCCTGGGGCGTCGCCGCGGCGACGCTGATCGGCTCCGCCGTGTGGTGGCTGTCCCTGCGGTCGGGCCTGCGCCACCACCACCCCATTCCCGAAGTGAGGACCACATGACCCCCCACCCCAGGCTGAGCGTCGGCCTGCCCGTCTACAACGGCGAGGAGTACCTGGCCGAGTCCCTCGACGCCCTGCTCGGCCAGACCTACGAGGACTTCGAGCTGATCATCTCGGACAACGCCTCCACCGACGGCACCCAGGACATCTGCCGCCTGTACGCGGCCAAGGACTCCCGGATCCGCTACCAGCGGCTGCCCCGGAACGTCGGCGCCACCCCGAACCACAACCGGCTGCTCGACGAGGCGCGCGGCGAACTGTTCAAGTGGGCCTCGCACGACGACCTCTACGGCCGCGACCTGCTGCGCCTGTGCGTCGAGGCGCTCGACGAACGGCCCGACGTGATCCTCGCACACACCGACCAGGCGGTCATCGACGGCGACGGCAGGGTGACCGTCCCCTACGAGTACACGCTCGCCACCGGCTCGCCGCACGCGCCGGAGCGCTTCCGCAGCCTGCTCTTCGAACCCGGCGGCGACGACTTCTACGGCGTGATCCGCACCGACGTGCTGCGCCGCGTGAAATCCATGGACAGCTACCACCACGCCGACCGCACCTACGTCGCCGAGATCACCCTGCACGGCCGCTTCCACCAGGTGCCGGAGCTGCTGTACTTCCGCCGCGACCACCCGGGACGCGCCGAGCGGGCCAACCCCTCCAAGCGCTCCCGGTGCGTCAACCTCGACCCCCGCCGGGCCGGCCCGCTGCACCCGACGCCCCGGCTGCTCGCCGAGTACCTCTGGGGCTTCGCCTCGTCGATCCGCCGCGCCCCGCTGTCCCCGGCCGACCGCCGCGCCTGCTACCGCCACCTGAGCGCCTGGATGACCAGCCGCGTACGGCCCGGCGCCGGCGAACGCGTCGAGGACCGCGCCCCCGTCGACCCCGCACACCTCACCGTCTCCGTCGACGACCTCGTCGCCGGGCGCGAGGGGAGGCGGACATGAGCACCACTGCTCACCAGCCGGTACGCGTCGGGCTGTTCGGGCTGCTCGGCTCCGGCAACCTCGGCAACGACGGATCGCTCGAAGCCGTCCTCGGCTACCTCCGCACCGACCACCCCGACGCCGAGGTGGACGCCCTGTGCGGCGGACCCGAGGCCGTCACCGCCCGCTTCGAGATCCCCGCGACCCGGCTGCACTGGAACCGCGCGGAGTACCGGACCGCCTCCCGCGCGGGCGCCGTCGTGGCGAAGGGACTCGGCAAATTCGTCGACGTCTTCCGTACCGCCGCCTGGGTGCGCCGCCACGACGTGGTGATCGTCCCGGGGATGGGCGTCCTGGAGGCGACCCTGCCGCTGCGGCCGTGGGGATTCCCGTACTCACTGTTCCTGCTCTGCGCGAGCGGCCGGCTGCTGCGCACCCCGGTCGCCCTCGTCGGCGTCGGCGCCGCCGAGATCCGCAGCCGTCCCACCCGTGCCCTGGTGCGCTGGTCCGCACGGTGCGCCGCCTACCGCTCGTACCGGGACACCCCGTCCCGCGACGCGATGCGGGCCATGGGCGTGGACACCAGCCGCGACGAGGTCTACCCGGACCTCGCGTTCTCCCTCCCCGCGCCGGCGCGGGTCGCGCCCACCGGCGCACCCGGCACGGTCTGCCTCGGCGTCATGGACTTCCACGGCGGCAACGACGACCGGGCCCGGGCCGACGAGATCCACCGGCGCTACCTCGACGGCACGATCCGGTTCGTCCGTACCCTGACCGACGAGGGCCGGCCGGTCCGCCTGCTCACCGGCGACCAGTGCGACACGGCCGTGGTCGACGCCGTCCTCGACGCCGTCGACTCACCCCTGGTCACCGCGGCCGAACCGGCCTCGCTGGCCGACCTGATGAACGAGATGGCCGCCGCCGACACCGTCGTCGCGGTCCGCTACCACAACCTGATCTGCGCCCTGAAGACCGGAACACCGGTCCTCGCCCTCTGCTACGCGACGAAGAGCGAAGCGCTCATGGAGCGGATGGGCCTCGGCGCGTACTGCCACCCGGCGCGCGAGGTCGACGCCGACCGGCTGCTCGAACAGTTCCGCGCGCTGGAGAAGCACGCGGCCGAACTGCGGCAGACGCTCGTCGGGAGCAACCGCACCGCCGCGCGGCAACTCGCCGATCAGTTCGCCGCGCTGACCACCACCCTGTTCCCGGCGAACCCCCACGCCCAGGCCCTGCGGGAGACAGCATGAAGGCGACCGAAGTACCCGAGATCGCCGGGGCGTTCCTCCTCGAACCGACACCGCACGCCGACGAGCGCGGCTTCTTCTGCCGCACCTTCGACGCCGAGGTGATCCGCTCGGTGGGCCTCGACCCGAACGCCTTCGTGCAGGACAGCGTGTCCCGCACGGCGCGGGGCGTGGTGCGCGGCCTGCACCTGCGCTCCGGCAACGGCGAGGCCAAGCTGGTGCGCTGCTCGTACGGGAAGATCTTCGACGTCGTCGTGGACCTGCGCCCGGAATCGTCCACCTACCGCAACCGGGCCTTCTTCGAACTGTCCGGCGACACCCAGAAGACCCTCTACATCCCGGCGGGGTGCGCGCACGGCTTCCAGTCGCTCACCGAGACCGCCGACACGTCGTACCGGATCGACCGCCCGCACGATCCGTCCGAGGACGTGACGATCGCCTTCGACGACCCGGAGTTCGCCATTCCGTGGCCGCTGCCGGTCACGTCGATGTCCCAGCGGGACCGGGAGGCACCCCGCCTCGCCGAGATCCTGAAACTCCAGAGAGGATGACGACGGCTTGCACCAAAACAACATCTCGCTGCCCCGATCCCTGGCGGCGAACGAACGACTGCACGAGCTGATCCCCGGAGGCGCGCACACGTACGCCAAGGGTGACGACCAGTACCCCGAGGACCTTGCCCCGGTCATCAGCCACGGGCAGGGCGCGCAGGTGTGGGACGTCGACGGCAACCGCTACGTCGAGTACGGCTCCGGTCTGCGGTCGGTCAGCCTGGGCCACGCCCATCCGAAGGTCACCGAGGCCGTCCGGCGCGAACTGGACCGGGGGAGCAACTTCGTCCGGCCGTCCATCCTGGAGGTCGAGGCCGCCGAGTGCTTCCTCGCCACCGTGCCGACCGCCGAGATGGTGAAGTTCGCGAAGAACGGCTCCGACGTGACCACCGCGGCGGTCCGCCTGGCCCGCGCCGTCACCGGACGCCCGCGGGTGGCCATCTGCGCCGACCAGCCGTTCTTCTCGGTCGACGACTGGTTCATCGGCACCACGCCGATGTCCTCCGGCATCCCGGACGCGATCAACGAACTCACCGTGGCGTTCCCCTACGGAGACCTGACCGCCACCGAGGAACTGCTGACCCGGTACCGGGGCGAGATCGCCTGCCTCATCCTCGAACCCGCGGGCCACACCGAACCGCCCGCCGGTTACCTCGCCGGACTGCGCGAACTGGCCGACCGGCACGGCTGCGTCCTGGTCTTCGACGAGATGATCACCGGTCTGCGCTGGTCGGAGGCCGGCGCCCAGGGCCTCTACGGTGTCGTCCCCGATCTCTCCACCTTCGGCAAGGCGCTGGGCAACGGGTTCGCCGTCTCGGCACTGGCCGGGCGCCGGGAGCTGATGGAACACGGCGGCCTGCGGCACTCGCACGACCGGGTGTTCCTGCTGTCCACCACCCACGGGGCGGAGACGCACTCCCTGGCGGCCGCGATGGCCGTCCTCACCACCTACAAGGAAGAAGGCATCACGGCCCGGCTGCACGCCCTCGGCGAGCGGCTGGCCGCCGGGGTCCGCGAGGCCGCGGCGCGGGCGGGGGTCGGCGACCACGTCGTCGTGCGCGGCCGGGCCAGCAACCTCGTCTTCGGCACCCTCGACGAGAAGCTGCGGCCGTCACAGGAGTACCGCACGCTCTTCCTGCGTGAGCTCCTCGCGGGCGGGGTGCTCGCACCGTCGTTCGTGGTGAGCAGCGCGCTCACCGACGCCGACATCGACCGGACGGTCGACGCCGTCGCCCGGGCGTGCGAGGTGTACCGCAAGGCGCTGGACGCGGGTGATCCCACTCCCTGGGTCGGCGGGCGGCCCGTCAAACCCGTCTTCCGCAGGCTGGTGTGACAGGGCGTCAGCGACGCACCGGGAGGCCGGTACCGGACATCCGGCCGGCCGTCCGGTCCACCAGCCACCCGGTCGCCGGGACCACGGTGAGCGCGGTGCACCAGCCGCCGAGGACGTCCGTCGGATAGTGCGCGCCCAGGGCGACCTGGGCCCACCCCATCGTGGCGCCGCCGGCCAGCGCGACACCGAGCACGAGCGCGAGCCCCGCCGTCCTGCCGAGACGGAGCAGACCGGCCGCGAGCAGGGCCAGCGCGACCGCGAGCGCGGTGGCGAAGGCGGTGTGCCCGCTCGGGTACGACAGGTTCCCCGGTCCGTGAATGGTCCGTCCCACCACCTGCTTGAGCAGGGTCGTCGTCGCCACGGACGCCACGGCACCCGCGGCGAAGAGCGCCGCCGCGCGCGGTCGGCGCAGCAGCAGACAGCCCGCCATCAGGGCCGCGACCAGCGCCACCGAGCCCACGGGTTCCCCGAAGAAGTCGAGGGCCAGGGCGACGCGCCGCCACGGCTGCCCCACACTGTCCGACGTCGGGTCGACGAACCACCGGTCCACGGTGCCGGGTTGAGTGTGGCCCGCGTACAGGACCGCGAGGACGGCGACCACCACGGCGGCGAGCACGGCGACGCGGCCGAGCCACGCGCGCGACGGCCCGTGGAGCGCCGAGGGGGTGGGGCGGCCCGTCCCGGGCCCGCTGGTCTTCGTACCGCGCTGCTGCCCTTCGTGTCCGCCGTCCAGGTCCGCTTCTGCCAGGCGATCCAACGCGAGCTCCCTGTCGTCCGGTCGGCCGTCCAGCGACCATCATCGCCCCTCGGGCGCCGTTCGTGTGCCGGAAAGCGGGCGATTCGTCAGGTCCTGTGCCTCAGTCGCGCATCAACCCGTTTCCACACTGTGCGAGAGTTACGAGTCGGTGCGAGTCTGCGGCGAACGGACATCCACAAGCGCTTGCTGGCGTCATGATGTCTGCCCTGCGTGCGTGGGGGCGCGGGTGAACTTTGGGGGATGGGACCGGTGACAGGAATACAGGCGACCGGAGCGGGCGATCCGGAACACATCGGTCCTTATCGAGTGGTGGGCCGCCTGGGCGCGGGCGGCATGGGACGCGTGTACCTGGCGCGGTCCAAGGGCGGCCGCGCCGTGGCGGTCAAGGTGGTCCGTCCCGAGCTTGCGGAGGACGGGGAGTTCCGGGCGCGGTTCGCCCGCGAGGTCGCCGCGGCCCGCCGGGTGAACGGGGTGTTCACGGCCGGAGTGGTCGACGCGGACACCGAGGCGGACCCGCCCTGGCTGGCCACCGCCTATGTGCCGGGACTCTCGCTCGACACCGCCGTGGCCCGGCACGGAGCGTGGGGAGCCACCCAGGTGGTCACGCTCGCGGCGGGGCTCGCGGAGGCGCTGGAGGCCATTCACGGCGCGGGACTCGTGCACCGCGACCTGAAGCCGTCGAACGTGCTGCTGGCGGCCGACGGACCGCGCGTCATCGACTTCGGCATCTCGACGGCGACCGAGGCCAGCGCGATCACCCGGACCGGCGTGGTCATCGGCACGCCCGGCTTCATGTCACCGGAACAGCTGACGGGTGAACGGGTCGGACCGGCCAGCGACGTGTTCGCGCTGGGCGCGGTCCTCGCGTTCACGGCGTCCGGCTCGGGCCCCTTCGGCACGGGCTCGGCGCAGGGGCTCATGTACCGGGTCGTGCACGGCGAGCCCGGCCTCGACGCGGTCCCCGCGTCGCTGCGTCCGCTCCTCGCACGGTGCCTGGCCAAGGACCCGCTGGCCCGGCCGCGCGTCGGGGAGTTGCTGGCGGAGCTGACCGATGTGGCGGGCGGGGCCCGGACGACGCTGCTGTTCACCGGCGCGGACTGGCTCCCGGCGGCTGTCGCCGACGGAGTGCGGGAGGCGTCCGGCTCGCTGGGCGGTCGCGGCGGCGACACCCCGGCCCCGCCCCGGACACCGCCCCCGTACGGGGCGTCGACCCTCACGGGACCGCGCCCGCAGACGCCGCCGGTGCCTGCGACGCCTCCGCCCGCCTATACGCCCACGGCGTTCGCCGGGACGCCGTCGGGGAGCTTCGGGCCGCCGATGGCGACACGCCCGGCGCCGCTGCCCGGTCCTCCCGGCGGGTCGTCGTCGGGCCGGCGCGCCGGGGTGATCGCCGCGATCGTCGCCGGGGCGCTCGCCCTCGGGCTGGTCGCCTGGAAGGCGGACGCCGTCTTCGGCGGGGCGTCGGACGACGACGCGGGTCCGAGCGCGTCGCCGAGCTACGCGTACTCCTCCGACTCACCGACCCCGTCGGACTCCGGTCCCGCCGTGCCCGCGTCGGGCAGCCCCTACTCCCGTCCCTCGGACACCCCGTCCGAGTCGGGGGAGGGCCTGTCGGGCCAGTGGGACGGCAACTACATCTGCAACCAGGGCATCACGGGCCTCTCCCTCACCATCGAGCAGCACGGTGACGGCACCGCCGACGCGGTGTTCTCGTTCTACCCGGCCCCGTCCAACCCCGGGGTGCCCCGGGGCTCGTTCGCGATGAAGGGGACGTTCACGGGACGTGTCCTGACCCTGCGGGCCAGCCGCTGGATCAACCGGCCGTCCAACTTCGACGCGGTGAACCTGTCGGCGACCTACGACACGTCGACCCCGGACCACCTCGACGGTCTGATCCTCGGAGGGAACTGCTCGACCTTCTCGACGGAGCGATCCTGACCGCACGGGAGGGCTCGGCCGCATAGAATCTGCGGCCATGTCCAAGCCTGACGCACTGCTCGTCGATCTCGCCGCCACGGTCGAGGCCGAGCAGACTCATCGCATGTCCTTGACCGTGGTCACCGGCGGGGCCGTCATCACGGGGCTGCTGGCCCCGGAGGCCGTCTGGCGGGAGCGCGTGTCCGAGGTGTTGACGGACTCCGCGGAACTCCGCCCGTTCGCGCGGGTGTTCCCGCTGCCCGCGCAGAAGCCGGCCGCCGACCCCACGCACCTGCACTTCCATCTCGCCCGCATCCTGCAAGGAACCATGGGCATTCCGGAGACGGGCGGCATGTACCGCGTCGCCATCGACGACGTGACCGCCTGGACGGTGGGCGACTTCGCCTACTCGGAGCACTGACCGACGTCACGACACAGCAGGAGCGGGAGAACGGATGAGGGGCCCCGCCGGTGAGTACCGGCGGAGCCCCTCATGCACGGGGTGCGCGTCAGGCGGTGACGATGTTCTCCGCCGTCGGGCCCTTCTGGCCCTGAGCGATGTCGAAGTTGACCTTCTGGCCCTCGACGAGCTCACGGAAGCCCTGCGCGGCGATGTTCGAGTAGTGGGCGAAGACGTCCGGGCCGCCCCCGTCCTGCTCGATGAAGCCGAAACCCTTTTCGGAGTTGAACCACTTCACGGTGCCGGAAGCCATGTGTTGTCTCCTTCGGAGCAGTGATCGGAACGCACACCGTGCGCGCCCCGAGTCGCCGCGATGATTGCCCACCCGGAGAAGAACACCGGAAAACAAAAGTCTCGGGAACCACAACTGCAACTGCCGTCGACCCTAGCAGCCTGTGCCGAATTGTGTGGCTATTTCCCTTCTGGCGGGACGGAGTAGGGGCCGCGGCCGCTCGGGTTGCCGCCCGGATCCGGGTGGGTGAGTTTGGTTGAAGAGTGGGGACGCGGGGGCACGCAGAGGCCTGCCCCCGCCCCGACCGCCCCTTCCAGAGGAGGACGCATGACGAACCCCGGACAGGACCCGAACCAGGACGAAGGCCCCGCGGACGGCGGAGCGGCGGGCACGCCCGGCGTGCACGACGGCGGTGCCGACGGCGGCGCCGAAGGTCCCGCGGACGGCGGGGCCGCCGGCACGCCGGGCGTGCACGACGGCGGTGCCGACGGTGGTGCGGAGGGTCCCGCCGACGGGGGCGCGTCGGGTACGCCGGGCGTGCACGACGGCGGTGCCGACGGCGCGGCCGACGACTCCGGCAGTGGCGCTTGAGCGGCACTCCCCGCACGCTCCAGGACGCCGGCGCCCGGCCGGGGGGCGGGGGGCGGGGCCCCCCCCGCCCCCCCCGGGGCCCCGCGGGCGTGGCCCCCCCCCCCAGGGGGCGCCACCCCCCGCGCCCCCCCGGGGGCCCCGCAT